>NZ_JAAMNJ020000003.1:0-200113 GCF_011065975.2 Clostridium sp. FP1
ACTTGAAAAATATGAAATAGGAACACCATCCCATGACCTGTATAGGAGACGAATTGAAGATGATATTAAAGTTAAGATGCTGGAGAGTGCTAATGTTCTATAATCTCAAATACAGCCACGGGCACGTACACGTCACCGTGTACAGACACGAATGCAACTACGGTAACAAGCACATATTAAAAAAAAACATAATAAAAAAATATTATTAAGTATACTGGATTTAAAGGTATTAACTATGTCTTTTTCATAGTTAATTTAATATTTTTTAAATTACATATGAATTTTAAAGTAAACAACAACAACGGGCTTACTTGCTGTTGTTTACTTGTTTAGGACAGGCTATAGATATTGATATGAGTTGCTTCAAAAGTGTAACTATGTCATTTCCATATTTTTAACTATGTTATTGAATAAAGAATTGACATAGTTATACTGGCAGTGTAACCTAATCTTAGGTTGATAATGTGAATCATAAATTGAATGTTACTTAATACTAATATACCTTTTTGGCGTGTAAGGTAAAAGCACCCAAAATGAAATGTTAACAAGAGATAAAGAAAGCTGTGGGAATGATCACTGCTGCTGGATTCATTGCTGAAGTAGGTGACATAAAAAGATTCATACATCCAAGCCAAATCCAGAAACTTGCAGGTTTAAACCTAATCGAGAATAGTTCTGGTAAACATAAAGGTAGAACTAGTATAATCAAACGAGGAAGAGGTGATTTTAATAAAAGGCCTTATGGATTTAATAAATGAAGCAGCCTTAAATATAAAAAATAAATACATTGAAAAATATACTGAATTAATTTCTGATGATAGAGATTATATGTCTTTTGTTAGCGATATATCATATGAGTTATTTAATAAAGTTAATTTGAATAACGCAGTTGAATATAATGCAGACCAACTGCTGCAGCTGCTTACCAGAAGTCGCAGAATCACAAAAAAGAGATGGATAGAACTTGAGTTTAAAAACGGTTATAATTTATTGGATAAAATTCAAGAACAAGCATCTACTGTTTATAATAGTGATATTGCAGCATTCAAGTTGATTTATAAAGCTAATAATTTAGATGAACTAAAACAAGATATGACCAAATTACAACAGCTTACGGATGATAAGTTACTGTGTTGGAGAAAAGATGATAATTCCTATTTTGTAGAGTTTGAATATTTAGAACGAAAAACTCAAAGACAACTCCTTCAATCATTTCAATCTGATTTTAATTGGGTTGCTCTTCATTACATCAAAAAAAATATGTATTTAAACAATTCAATTTCAATGCCAATTTCAGTGAGTGACCTTCCAGTTGACATTAGTGGACGTAGAAAGGTTTCTCTAGATACAATGGCCTGCATCACCGCACATAATGATAATAAACAAGAAGAGCAGTATTACTATAACACCCAAAAATATAACGATACGCAAATTAGCACATATGTAGATATAAACTATGTACAAAAAAACAGTCTACAACATGCTTTTAAACATTTTAACGCTTTGGATAGATTAATATTTATTTATATTTTATCTCAGAAAAAGGCTGATTTTTTTGAAACTAGAAAAATAATAGTTGATATTTCTGATATTGTAAAGAATGTATTTTTAACTACCGGTGCAAAAAATTATGAAACTGTTAAATCCAGTATTGTAAAAATGGCTAACATACAAATGCAATACATTGTTAAAGGCCAAAGTGGGTTTATATCCAGAATTTTTTCTGAAGTATATCTTAACGAAAAGGCCATAGGTAACACTAACAAAAAGAATACTTCAGCAACTATCTTTGTTAGTGACATAATAGTTAGTGAATTAATGGAGAAGCAAACATTAAATATTTATGGCGATAAGATAAATGATATTTCTTCTGAAGCATTGTCTCTTGTTTGCGCTATTCAAGGTAGGAGAATGAAGTTTTATGGTGAAGGCAAAAATATAACAGAAGATTTATTACCTTATTACTTTTTCCAGCTAAAATTTAGAATGAGTGATAAGCGAAAAAAAAGAAATTTGCCAACTATAAAAGCCTTGCTGGAAGAACTGCAGAAAAATCATATTATTATTAAATCATTTACTCAAGTCTCAGATGCTTTCCAAGTAGTTTATTATAATTTGAATACAATAGAAATTAAAAACTTTGCTAATAATATAGCTAAGTCAGATTTATTACCATTAGAAAATTAACTTCTATTTATTAGAGGTTATTTTTTTACGCTTATTTATAACCTATCTCTTTTATATAATAATGATTTAGTGAATTATATTTGCATTGTTGTCACGAATTTGCCATACTGAGTGGTCTGTGTCACGGATTTGCAATACTGAGTGGTCTTTATCAAGAATTTGTCATACTGAGTGGTCCGTATTTGTTTTTTTTTACCTAATTACATAATTTAAACCGCTTTTTAATCAAAAAATAAAAAAATAATTATTTTTTTTCGACAAATTCTTCAAATATTTTTATAAAAATCATGTTATCGTAACAGATTTGCAATACTGAGTGGTCTGTGTCACGATATATCGATACTGAGTGGTCTGTGTCACGATATATCGATACTGAGTGGTCTGTACTTTCTTAAAACTTATGATTATTTGGTGAAATGTATCCTGCAAAAAATAAAACCATAGCAAAATAGCGCTCTTCAGGCATTGTGCCTAAAATTCCATACTGAGTGGTACTATTTTAGAACCCTTGAATTTACTGACTTGAAGGCCTACTGTAACGGTTTTAACGTACTGAGTGGTCAATTAGACAAAACTACAAAAGTATATTATAGTTTAAAATACAAAGGAGGTGTAACAACATGGCGAGTAGTGTAAATAAAATTATATTTAATATTGGAAAGCAGATTCTAAAGCAAATAACCGAGCCGATTCCTACAATTAAAGTAGAATATGTTACTTTAAGTGAGTGTACTGGCGAAAGCTGTATGTTTTATAATTCAGAAGATGAACATGCAAAAACATACTGTGCTAGTTTCTGTCCAAAAGCTCATGTTGTGAAGCCGATAATAAAAAGAATTATTAACTTTAATAGTTTTAGTGGACCTATACTTAACGCAAAAGGTAAGTTTACTCCAAGGTCTCTTAGTGGTAATATTCATTCATTTATAACTAAAATAAAAATTGATTACAAGAATAAAATAAGATTATCTCTTAATCAAATAAAGCAAATGCTAACTTTATACTCATTTTGTGATAGCAATGGAATAATAAAAAGTATTAGTAAAAAGCAAATAGCCAGTGTCATTGGTTGTACTGAAAAAACAGTAGAAAACAATAATATCTTATTATCAAAAATAGGTTTTATTTCTATATTTCCAAGAGAAAAAGGTGAATTAAGTATAATAATTAGCAAATATAAAGAACAACACCAAAAAAATGGTGGTGGATATATAGTTATGTCCAATTATATGCTTTCTTTATTAATGGAGTTAAAAAATGTAAATGCTTTAAGACTAGCTATACCAGCAATTATAAATTATGACATGAATAGTATTGTTAATCGTGCCACAAAATTTTCTACTAAGGAGATAAAAACATTGCTTCCTTCTTATATTTATACGCGTAAAGCTATTACTAAAATAATAGACACCTTTAGCTCTCTAAGTAAGCATATTTTCACATGGAAAGAAGAAGATAATGTTTTTATTGTAGACATAGATAGATCTCTTGATGGAAAAACAATAAAGAAAGAAAGCACTATTGTATTTGAGACTGAAATTATTGGAGCAATAAGTGAAAAGTTCTCAGGTGTAGCAACTATCACTCAGGAAGTTATAAAGGACAAGCTATCTATAGACATAGAAGATTTGGTTTCAATGGGTTTTGAGTATGGCATAGATATTGTTAAATCTTTTTGCGTAAAAGCATTTTCAATAAAAGAAACTATTAGAAGTTTTGGAGCATATGTTCGTCAGTTAATTTGCAACTTTTATTCAGAAGGCGGAAAATTAAACATTGTTTAGAAGGTCTTTTTGTTGTACCCTTTTTTAGGTAAATCGTGATTTTTTAAGAAAAACGTCATTTTTATCAATAGATTTCCCTAATTTATAAGAGATGAAGCTAATTTTTTAAGCTTCATCTCTTATTTTATTTATACGTTGTTTTGTACATATGGTAATTAGAAAAAAAGAATCCACATTATATAATATATAATTATTTATTTAAAAAAACAATTATATCCAATAAATTTTTAACCCATGAAATATATAAAATCTCCCCCATAGTGACATAAATGCTACACAATTTGAACGCTATAATGTTAATAAGAAAGTTTTTCCTTTTTAGATACTGTAAGTCATATTGATATATCTTGATTTCAGGGCTACTTGATTTGTCTTAATACCTGTTCTTTTTAATTTTTGTTTATTCTAATCCCTGTATATAAGGAATGAGTACTTAAAGAAACTACCTTATTCCTTTCTCTATCCTTTTCTTTTCTATATTATTTATTTGACTATGTTAAACATAAATAGTGATATGGTATATGAATTTCACAGATAATCAATTATTACCTTATAAACACTGTTTTATAATATAATCTTAAAACCTATTAGGATGGCCCTGGAGAGCTTTTATAAGTTAGAGCATCCTACATACCCTAAAGTATTTCCAATACCTAATATTTAATACTTAGGCTATTCAACTAACTTATGAATTTTCACTCATAAACAACTATCCCTTTAGGGAAGTTGGCAGTTGACACGTTATATATATTCAACGTAATTATTATTTTAAGTTCATTTCTAATTCATTACTTTCCTTTAAATAACGATAAAGAGTAGCCCTAGAAACATTTAAAGTTTCGCAAATATCTTTTATAGAATTATTGGAATCATTAACTAGAGATTTTGCCATAGAAATCTTTTTAGTATCCATTAACTTTGGTCTTCCACCAATTCTTCCTCTAGCTCTTGCAGCTTTAAGTCCAGCATTTGTTCTTTCTATTATAATATCTCGTTCAAACTCAGCAAGGGAGGCAAATATATGAAATATTAATTTACTACCACTGGTAGTAGTATCTATTTTTTCTTGAAGGCTTTGAAATCCTATATTTATTTCACTTAAAGCAAATATGTACCAATCTATTTTTTGCATCACTTAAAATATGGGTAAGGTGACTTAATGGTAAATGAGTGATTGTCATGCAATATATTGCGACTAGTTAAAAAATAAAAAACATTATGTGAATGTAACCCAAATATATTTTTATCATGGATAGTTAAGCAAAGAAATGTTATTCTGTACGCATATGTGTTCTCATTTTTTATTACGTATACAAGATTTACTCATACATTATAAAAATTCTTACCGCACACTATGAGAATATTGTGCGGTAACTAAAGTAGGGATTTTATGTGTAAAAATTGTTCAAAACTTGACGAAGGACATGATGGCTATTATTGAAAGTATTACTACAGTGAATGTTCTGAAGGACAATCTCCACAAAACTTAAGAGAATTTGCTTTTAAAAAAAACCACAAAAGAGATGTATTAAAAATAAAATATTCTCATTAAGTTACCAAGCATGGGTAGTGCTCGCAAAGCGTAAATTCACAACGTTAATCCAATTATTTACAACTGAGCATTAATGTTTGAATATTCGGACTTAGAATTAATATACAAAAGAGTATATATTATCAGTTTAAATCATTGATATATCTAGGGTTTAATCACTAAATGATAATATGTTTTTCTTAAATAATTCAAATTTTACAATAAAGGAATTTAACGTTCCCAAAATTATAAGTGAAGGAATTGATATATCTGAATATATATTTTTTACCTATTATACAATAATTTACAAATTATAACCCTCCATCATTAACATTTTTAAATAAATTTTATATAAAAAAAGGTATTTGAGGATTTTTATAGAATATATGTGTTATAGAGTAAATATTTTGTTACATCATCTCTTAAAAACAAGTTTTAATTGTTCTTCATTTAAACTTATTGAGTTAAATAGTGATTTTTTATAATATTGCCTATAGAAAAACGGGGTTATATTTAATGTAAAAATTACCTATTTTAATTTTATTTACAGAACGAATAACTTTTTCAAAAAAAAAAACGGAGGTAATGTTTATTATGAATTCAAAATTACTTATTTCAATGGTAACTACAGTCTCTATACTATGCTCAACCGTCGTACCAACATTTGCTGCAACTACAATAGGTACTACACTTCCAACCCCTAATTCTACTTCTACAGCTATGCATAGTTTGGCTACATCTGCACTCAGTATTTCTAGTATAACTTCTAACGTAGGTGCGAAGGGTACAATTGGTACCCTTCCATCTGGTAATTCTTTAATACTTTGGATTAATGCTAACGGTGGGAGCGGTAGTTATCAGTATCAAATTGTTGTAATGCACCAAAATGAAAAGGGTTACGGTCCAGGTACAATAGAATATATTTCCCAGTATAATTCTAGTAGTCCAGTCTTTTATACTCCTAAATCTACAGGCTACTATACAGTAAATGTCAACGTAAAAGATAGTGCTGGTGCCGTTGTTGGTACATTATTTATGCCTACCGGTATGTACGGAACAGCATTTATTGATGTTGAATAATGCAAATAATACCTCGTATCTTTCTGATACGAGGTATTTGTTTTACGCTGATTGGATATTTTTGAATGTGTGACCTTGTAGCTTGTATTTTCTATATTATACAAAAAATTTGTTTGGTAGAATACCGAAAAATACCTGTCAAATGGCATGAAAAGTCAAGTTTATTATTCTGGGGATGCAGCCAACGCAATTCCTTTCCTTATACTCTTAATTGATATACACAAGGCATACAGTTATCACGTCTAAATATGTATGTATAGTATTATTATGAAATCTATTGGTTAATAATAGATTTAACATGTCTGATGAACTAACAGGTGATTTAATTAAAGCGGAGCAATAATATATTAAAATAAATTGGTGAAGTCTATACCTTTCTAGTTGTAAATATATGAATTTAATCATTTTGTGTGATTGCTATGAAGTGCACACGATTTTTATAATGAAAACAAATAGAATTTGAGTTCATGAATAATCCGGGATTATAATTTGTTTTTTGATATTGTATACTCAAACTTAAATGATATGGATGGAAATAAAATGCTTTTTAAAAAAAATTATTTTAATAATAATAATAACTATTGCTGCAATATTTAATATTTTGATTGTAAAAAAACAAGATAATTCCAATAACGGGTTTACTTTAGGGGTGCAAATAGAAAAAATACAATGATTTTTACAATAACTTTTGCAACAAAAAAACTATGCTAATTAAATAATTTAGCATAGTTTTTTACATTTAATTATTTAGACTTAATGAACAATATAAGAATATTGTATATTAAAAGTTTTAAATATGTTTCTCATAGCAATAGAAAGGAAGGTCTCTTCGTGGAAAATATAACTGTCCCACTTTTTTATAACCAAAATTCTCATATAGTTTAAGTGCTTTTTCATTTCCACTATAAGCGTCTAATCTAATACATGAATAGTTATTTTTAGTAGCGAAATCCTCAATAAATTTTAATATTTCTTTTGCAATACCTTTTCTCTGAAATTCAGGATGAACAGACAATCTATGAATAACTAATACCTTTCTTCCATCAGTAAACCAGTTTATTTGACTGTATTCTGGGGATTGTTCTTCATTTATTGCAACGTATGCTACACATTTTCCATTATCCTTTAAAACGTAACAATCCTCACTCTTAATATCATTTTCTATAATATCTGAATTTGGATAAAATTTATTCCACTGGTATATGCCTTGACTCTCCATATATTTTATACATTTAGAAATTATATCAAGAATGTCTGATAGGTCTTGTTTCTGTCCCTTAATAATATCCATCGCTCTTTTCTCCTTTAAAAAGACTTTAATAAATTTGCATTTTTATACAAGTGTATATTTATATTTTATACCATTTATCCACCAAATACCAATATATTAAGAGCATTAAGAAAAATATATTATATCATTATACTGGAACTGCTTATTAGTAATGCCTATTCTCTGTGCAGGAGTTAGCACATCACCATTACCACTCTTGAAAGTCCAACAGAAGTTATAAAATGTCCTTAAAATGGTTATGGCATATTGAGCATACTTGGGATTGTAGTTAGAGTAAATATAACTTTTCCCCTCGCCTCTTGCTGTAACAAGTGGTCTTTCAAGGATAGAAATACTTCTTCTTATCTGATTAAAGAAAGCATTTATTGAATGGCTATTTACTCTTGCCAAATAGTCTGCAATTTCACTTGGAGATTTATCTGATAAATCAGTTATACAATCTACATATCGGACACCTTCATCAATAGAAGGCATAGGATGTTCTATTGGATTTTTGCCCCATTTGGGATAACTCTTCCCATCTTTAACTACATAGTCATAAAGACTATGATAAGCCAATTATTCTGCTATCATCTGTTTTTGTATTTCATAGGAAGAAAGTCCTTTCTTGCCATTATCTCTAACCCATCTTTTAAATGCTTTCATTTCCTCTGTAAATAGAGTATAAGCCTCTTTCTTACTTAAATTACGGTTCAATTTACATAGAAAATAATGAGATTGCTTATCTCTTATAGATTGTGTAAAAACTCTCATTACAGCGTCTATAATAGCACTATCTTCATCAGATACGAAGTTCCATTTGTTACAGTTTATCATTTCTTTAATAAGCCAATAGTGTGCTATAGAAGTATATTTTGAATTTGTGTGCATACCTTCTATATAATCTTTTCTTCTATTAAACTCGAAGAGTTTTAGTTCATATTGTCCGTTAGTTTCATCATCATTAGGAGTAAGAGGTTGTGGAGCATAAGGAAATCTTAATCGCTCATTCTTCCTTGCAAAACTGTATAAATGGTCATCATGGTATTTAATTGTATCAGCCTCTATCTGTTCCTGTTACCGATTCTAACATCTAAAAGAAAGAGGTGGTACGGTGTATGCTCATATCGGTGAAAAAATAAATGAATTTGATAACTATAGTCTAGTTCTTATTCAAAAGTATTTACAAAATAAGTATTTAGATATTATAATGCGAATAATGTCCTTTATAGGAAATTTGGGAATTGTTTGGATTATAATAGCTATCCCTTTAATATTAGGAAAATTATATAGAGTAATTGGAATTTCAATATTTTTAACATTAATTATAAGTACAATTCTAGGTGAAGGGATAGTTAAACATATAGTAAGACGGGTTAGGCCTTGTAATAAGCAAGATAATTTTAGTTTGCTCATTTCAAAGCCAACATCTTATTCCTTTCCTTCTGGACATACGCTATCATCATTTTCAGTCGCAGAAATGCTGTCTATGTATTTTACACAATATAAATTTATATTCATGTCAGTAGCATTATTAATAGCTTTATCAAGACTATACTTATGTGTTCACTACCCTACGGATGTTATAGCAGGATCTATAATTGGGGTGTTGTGTTCTAAAATAATTTTTATTATTTTGCAAGAAGGATATATTGAAAAGCTCGTCCCTTTTAAAATTTTCAGTTGATTTAAATTAAAAACAAGGGGATTTCAAATATTTGCTGTACATCGATGCGTTTTAGGCGCCGTAGTTATATTTATTTATTGATTGAATATATCATAAGGTAAAAAATTTATAAATTATTGTTATAAGGAGTGT
Source organism: Clostridium sp. FP1 (assembly GCF_011065975.2). Taxonomy (NCBI): domain Bacteria; kingdom Bacillati; phylum Bacillota; class Clostridia; order Eubacteriales; family Clostridiaceae; genus Clostridium; species Clostridium sp. FP1. The sequence goes on from NZ_JAAMNJ020000003.1 coordinate 9,672, forward strand.
ATATTACATGGATTTGAACATTATATTAGTTTTTAAGGCTATAATAATAGCTATAGTAGAAGGGATAACAGAATTTATTCCTATTTCATCTACTGGACATATGATAATTGTGGGAAATATTATTAATTTTAAAGGGGCATTTGCAAATAGTTTTGAGGTAGTCATTCAATTAGGTGCTATTCTTGCAATTATAGTTTTATATTGGAATAAAATATGGAGTTCAGTTGTGGAGTTTTTTAAGGCAAAACCCTCAGGTATAAAATTTTGGACTAATATTATAGTTGCATTTATACCTGCTGCAGTCTTTGGGTTTATTCTAAATGATAAAATAGATAAATATCTTTTTAATCCAGGCACTGTAGCTTTGGCATTAGTAGTTGGTGGAATTCTCATGATTATTATAGAAAATAAATTTAGGACTGTGGATAAAACAAAAAGTGTCGAGAAAATAAGTATCAAGCAGGCATTTAAAATAGGTTGCTTTCAATGCTTTGCACTATGGCCAGGAATGTCTAGGTCTGCATCTACAATAATGGGAGGTTGGATTAGTGGTGTTTCTACAGTTGCTGCAACGGAGTTTTCATTCTTTTTAGCAATACCAACTATGTTTGGTGCTACAGCATTAACACTATTTAAAAGTGGAATGAATTTTAGTAGTGGGGAAATTATTATTTTGTTTATTGGGTTTGTAACTGCATTTTTAGTGGCACTAATTGTGGTTGAAAAATTTGTTTCTTATTTAAAGAAAAAACCTATGAAGGTTTTCGCTATTTATATAATAATTATTGGTATAGCATTGCTGATTTTAATTAAAATTGGTGCTATTTCAATATAAATATTAAACATCTAGATTTCAGATTTGTCTGTTATCTAGGTGTTTTTTTTATTTTTAGTTTTTAATTTTTAAGTAAAATCTAAGACTTTTTTAATCTGTTTTTAATATTTTTAATATATGCTATATAAATTAGGGGAATGCTTATAGACATATATATTAAAGAAAAGAGAAAAAAAGGGGAATGATGAAAATGATATCATTAGTACAGAGATTTGATAGCTCAATATTATTGTATATAAAAGATAATATGCATGGAATTATTATGGATAAAAGCATGGTTATATCAACATACTTGGGTAATGGAGGAATCATATGGGTTATAATAATAGCGATACTTATGATTAATAAAAAATATAGAAAAATAGGGTTTATGGCTTTAGGAGCCTTAATACTAAGTACAATTTTAGGAGAAGAAATATTGAAAAATGTAGTTAAGCGTATAAGGCCATCAGAAAATATACCAGCATGGAACCTTTTAATTGCAAAGCCTTTATCCTATTCATTCCCGTCAGGACATACGACTTCCTCATTCGCAGTGGCAGGAGTATTAGCAAAATATATTAAACGTTATGCATTTGGATTTTTAGGGTTAGCATCTTTAATAGGATTTTCAAGATTATATTTATACGTACATTATCCTACTGATGTTTTGGCGGGTATAGTTTTAGGTCTTATGTGCAGTGAAATAATAATTCATTTATTTGATAAAGCAAACAAATCTCCCCTTATACGAACATAATACCAGCTATATATATGACTTATATGGTGTTGTTTAGAAAAGTGAACATATACAAAAATCACTGGAATATAGGGCTATGCTTACTATTTATCTGGTCTTTGATAGTAGGTGTTGTAAATTATAGTTTTATGTCAATTGCTTTATCTTTTGTTTTCTTTATATATCTATGTATAAGCGTTTTTTTACAAAATTATTTTCAAAATGAAAATAAGGTAGAAAAAGTATGTAGGTATTTAGTGGGTTTTTCACTTATATCAGCGATTTATGGCCAATTACATTTTCTAAAATCTGTGAGGGCATAAATGTAACTATAGCTATAATTATAAAAACTGTTATAGAATGCCACATATCTTTTTTATTATTCTAAAAATAATCTGATCTTAATCTAGTTTTAATATTCCTAATAGATAATGAGAAATAGCTAAATAAAAAGTGCTAAGTCAAATTAAAAATTGGAGTTGAAAATTATGCAACATATAATTGGATTATTAAATAACTATGGAAATATTGTTTTACCTATATCTTTAATATTAGAGCTTATAGCCTTACCTTTGCCAGGAGAGGCCATGCTGACTTACTGTGGGGTCCTTGTTAATCAAGGTAAAATGAGCTGGATTTTAAGCGTTTTTGTGGCCTCAATTGGAGCCATTATAGGGGTTACCTTATCGTATTTCATTGGTGGAATTTTAGGTACACCATTCTTTGAAAAGTATGGTCACTATGTTCATATGGATAAAAAGAACTTAGATAAAGTATCTGTATGGTTTGAAAAATACGGTAATAAATTGTTAGTTGTAACATATTTTATTCCTGGTGTTAGGCATATTACAGGATATTTTTCAGGAATAACCAAGATTTCCCATAAAAAGTTCGCATTATATTCTTATGTAGGAGCTATCATATGGACAAGTACCTTTATTTCATTAGGGTCTTTATTTGGAGCAAATTGGGAGAAATATCATGGATTAATAACAGCTTTTTTGGTAAGAGGCGGTGTAGCTATTTTTCTAATGGCAATAGCAATTTATATCCTAATCAAATATAAGTTTTATTTGAATGAAGTTAGTAAAGAAATTTATAGTAAAATAGCAAATACATTTAATTCAATTGTTAATGTAAGTAATAGATCTATAGGTATGACAGTATCTATTTTAATTCTTTCCGTTGTTATAATTGGTTTTGTAGAATAAATGTTAAATTAGTTAGGAGAGTTTGATGAAAAATAAAATACTTAATATAGCAGTAGTTATATTATCTTCAGTAACATTTCTATACTTTTTCTTATACCAAAATGGGTTGAGTTAATTGATAAATGTTCTTAGAGTAATCAATGTTTTATGGTTACTAGTAGCCATTGCATTAACGCTTATTTATTGGACTTTTGAAGTAGTTATAATACATGAATTAACTAGACTAATTTTTTCAGCACAGAAATATAGAAAATCAATAAAGGCAGGCAGATTTGGCTCCTAATAACACTTGAATTATGGCATAGGATTTTTATCGATAATGATAAAATTTTAGCATAATTTAAGTTCTATGATTTTTTAATAGATAATGAAAAACTATAAATTTAAGCTCTTTTTAATCTGGTTTTAATCTTACAAATGTATAATATAAAAATAGGAAAACTTATATAATAAAGATTTAAAGTTTATAGGCATAGGCATAGGCGGTTTAAATGTGTACTTTAAAGATAAGAATAATAACATAGTGGGGATGAAACGAACAATATAGGGGTAGTACCAGGGTTGCTACCGCGTACTGCATAGTAAATGGAATAGTAATCTTCTATAAGTATAACATACATTATAATTTATCAATAAACAGTTAATTTTATTAAATCATTTAATATTATACAATAAAATTCCGGAAAATATAGGAGGAGAAAATGGGTTCAAATAATATATCAAGACGAAAAAAAAATCACAAACTAAAAAACTTTATATTTTATCTAATTTTTGGATTAATATTTACTGGAGTTACTGCTCCATTAATTATATTTCATGGACCATTTACTAATGTAAAAAAAACTATTGTAGATGCTTCAATGACTACTCTTAGCCACCAGTGGATTGCAAAGATGTTTTTATCTGATGCGGAGATACAAAAAATTCGAAGCGAAGATATAGTTAAAATTGTGCAGCAAGGCACTAATAACCTTATCAAGTTTGCCAATACCCATGACAATAGTGTTGAAAGATATAATATTTCAAATGGAATAAAGTTTACAGGTTATCTACTTATTATTAAAGACCCAACAAGAGTTAAAGTTGGCTATAGTAATAAACTGGGAACGGAGGGAGAACTAACAAGTCAGATTGCACAGGATAATGGTGCTGTAGCAGCTATTAATGCAGGAGGTTTTTCTGACTCATCCTCAACTAATACGCAATTCACTGGTACGGGAGGAAAACCAACGGGTCTTATTATGAGTAATGGAATTATAAAATTTAATGATATAACAAATCCTGATAAAAAGCTTGATGTTACAGCAATTACAAAAAAAGCACAACTTCTTGTAGGACCTTACAGTTTGAATGAATTGAAGAGGCTTTCCGTAACCGATGCAGTATCTTTTGGTCCTGCACTGGTAGTTGATGGTAAAGGAACAATAAGTTCTGGAGATGGAGGTTGGGGAATTGCACCAAGGACAGCAATTGGACAGCGCACGGATGGCGCTATAATATTACTTGCCATTAATGGAAGAACAACTAAAAGTCTTGGAGCCTCACTTAAAGATGTACAAAATATAATGCTTAAATATGGAGCATATAGCGCATCGAATTTGGATGGTGGTTCATCAACTACAATGTACAATAATGGTAGCATTATTAATAACCCTTGCAATGCACTTGGCGAAAGAGCAGTTCCATCCGCTTTTATTGTTAAGCCTTAACTGATAGGAGAGTAATTATGAAAAAAGTATATAAAAATATTATAATATGCATTATGATTTCATTAATCATACAATTTGGTGGACTTTTCTATTTGAACAACTATTTTTTAACTTCAGATACTAATGTAAAATCTCAAAAGGTAGGAGACTCAAGTACAAGTAATAAGGCTTCTGTTTCTAAAGCTAATGTACCCAGTAATGCTACCACCATAAATGTTTCTTATGATGCAAGTTATATTTCCTATTATTTAAATGATGAGCTATATGTAGTTAATACTATAACAGGTAAGAGTGTTAATGTAAGTTCCTCTAATGGAGTTAAAATATCTTTTTATAAATGGCTCCCGGATAGAAATAGAATGCTTATTGTAGAAACGGAAAATAGAAATCTTTCATTATCATATTATGATGTTACTGGTTCACAAAGAAGTAAAATAACTGATATTTTAATGGTCAGTTCAGCATCTAAAGTAAAGGATATTGAAGCAGCACCTCTTACAAATGTAATTTACATAAAAGTAAGAAATAGTTATAAGAACAATTCTATATATTGGGTAAATATAATGAAATCTAGAAAGAAAATTATTACTAAATCAAAATATATAGGGAATATAGAAGTAATACCCCATGAAGATAAAATGTTATATGAAGACTTAAACAATAGCGTAGTTTATGCAACTGGAGATGATCATGCTTTGAGCTTCATTGGTTCCACAAAATCATGCCTACTAGGGATAGACAATAATGACAAGGTGTATATTGGAGGTATGGATAGCAACAATAGCATTAATAAGATATATATTGGTACATTGAATGGTAATTGGCAGTCACTTCCGTTAAATATACCAGTAAGCAAAGATCATTTATTTATTACAGCCAGCGGGAAGGTTTATATAAATGATAACATTAAAAGTAATGTAACAGAACTACAGACAAGGAAAGAAACAACTTACAAAGGTAAATTACTTCAATTATATAATGATGGAATTGCATCACTAAGTGACAGAGATTTAGTGAAAACCCCTTTCAATTAAACTGATTATATAATCTTGAAAATTATATATAATTGTAGATTTAATAAGTTGCTCTAATGGTGAAAGCTACACTTATTTTATGATGTGGTTTTTCAAAAATCACAACAAAGTCCTATAGATATGAGTTATAACACTTTTAGTCGAATATATCATAAAGGAGAACCGTATATGGAACAAACAGAAGATAAAAAGAAAGTTAAAAAAACACATAAAATAACTAAAATTATTATTCTAACTATAATATTAATTTTAGTTATTTCAATTGTGGCTGGTGCTGGTGCGGTTCTTGCAATTATCAAGACAACACCACCTTTAGATATTAATCAAATTTTAAATTTAAAGCAAACATCTGTAATTTATGATGATAAAGGAAATTCGATGGATGATGCCATTACCACAGAAGGAAATGGTCAAGTTGTAAAAAGAACCAATGTGTTATTAAAGGATAAATCTCCATATTTAGGCCCAGCTTTCATAGCAATAGAGGATCAACGATTTCGCACTCATGGAGGAGTAGATTTTAAAGGGATTACTAGAGCTGTGCTTGTGGACGTTCAAAACAAACTTTCTCATGGTAATAAAAGTACTCAAGGTGCCTCCACTATAACCCAACAATTAATAAAGAACAGTGTTTTCTTAAATGATTCGTTAAATAACAGAATTGATTACAAAAGAAAAATACAAGAAGCGTACCTCGCTATAGAACTCGAGAAATCAATGTCAAAGGACGATATCCTAGAAGCTTACATGAATACTATTTTCCTAGGTGGTACTGCTCATGGTGTTGAAGCAGCAGCACACCAATATTTTAGCAAAACTTCAAAGGATTTAACCTTAGTAGAAAGTGCCTTTATTGCAGGTATGGCTCAAAGTCCTTCTGGATTTTATCCATTTGCAAACCCTGCTAAAAAAAATCCAGATGTATATCTAAATAAAACCAAATCAGTATTATCTAAAATGTATGAAACTAAATCAATTTCTAAAAAGGAATACGATGATGCAACTAATAGTATAAAAACTAACAAAATTGTCTTCAAAAGGCCTAATAAAAATTTAGATAAATATTCTTATGAATCCTTTTCAAGATCTGTTGTTGAACAAATTAAAATTGAAATTCGATGGAGATATAAAGCTTTTTGCAGATGAGCTTAAACTCTGTTTTTCAAAAGGCGAGATTGAAGAAGTCGCGAGAGAATCAGGCATTAGATCAACGTTTAAACGAAATATGTGTAAAGTTTTTGAAGAAGATTTTCGAAAAATTATTACGCCAAACAATCACAAATAATACTCGTATAATTTGAGTAAAACCTTACATTCGTTTTTTGTGATACTTACTTAAGTTTTAAAATATAGAGAAATTTTTTAAGACAAATCTAAGAGTTTTTTAATGTGAATTTAATCTTAAATATCTATAATGTAAATTGTAATGAAATCTGTTCATTATCCAGACAGAGGTTATAGCAGGAGCTATAATTGGAATATTATCATCTAAATTAATCTTTATAATTTTATAGGAAGGCTATGTGACAAAGGTTGCTATTTTTTATTAAAATATATTATAGAAGGGATAGTTAAAAATGAATATGGAATTTTTTAGGCCAATAAATAATTTAGCAAATAAAAACATGATTTTAGATAAGACAATGATTTTCTTTTCCCAATATGTACCTTATATATTCATGGCAGTTATTGTAATAGTATTTATTTTAGGAATTAAACAAAAAAAATATGAATATAGAAAAATTGCTTTTAGTACTGTTGTTATAACAGTTATAAATTTAATTATAAATTTAATCATTAGAAGTATATTTTATGTAGACAGACCTTTTGTTCATAATAAGGTGAATTTATTATTGCCTCACGATACAGCTTCATCCTTTCCAAGTAACCATGCTACGGGAACAATGAGTATAGCTTTAGGGTTAGGAAAATACAATAGAATACTTGGAGTAATAATGACAATATTATCAATAATTGTAAGTTTTTCAAGAGTGTATGTTGGACACCACTATCCTATTGATATTATAGGAGCATATATAATTGTTTTTGCAACAAGCTACATTTATAATTTGAAATTAAGAAGTAAAGTCGAGCATCTATATGAAATAGTTGAAAAGAAAATAGCTACAATATTAAGGCTTAAATAATTATACAACGAAGATTAATGACATGAGCAAAATTTTGATTAAAACAGAAAACCTTACAACAACATATAAAAATGGATTTACTTTATTAAGGAATTTAAATTTAAATGTACCAAAAGGTTACATTTTTGATATTGTCTTATAATAATTAGAAAAAATATAAAATTATATGTATAGCTCACCCTTTTTAAGAGTCTAGTCATTTGTTATATATACCAAAATAGCAAAAATTAAGGAGGGGTTATTGTGAATAAAGATAATACCATAAAAAATTCAACTATTTCTGATGAAGTCGTATCCGTTCAATCCAAAAGCAGGCAAATGCTCAACAAGGTTCCGGAAATCACAATTTTCTTCTGGATCATTAAGGTTTTAGCGACAACCGTTGGGGAGACAGCCGCAGATTTTCTTAACACAAACTTGAACTTGGGCTTAACAATTACGACATTTATAATGAGTGGCATCCTGATTATTACATTGATTTTTCAGTTCAAGGCGAGGAAATATGTGGCTGGAATTTACTGGTTTGCTGTAGTACTGATAAGTATAGTCGGTACACTTGTCACAGACAACCTTGTGGACAACTTTGGGGTCCCTCTGGAAACGACCACTATTATCTTTTTCATTGCATTGCTAGTTACCTTTGTGGCTTGGTATGCGAAGGAGAAGACCCTATCCGTTCACAGCATCTTTACGACTAAGCGGGAAGCGTTCTATTGGTCTGCCATTTTGTTCACATTTGCCTTGGGTACTGCTGCTGGTGACCTCATCGCAGAGGGGCTCAAATTTGGTTACTTCAAGTCAGCGTTCATGTTTGCTGCGTTAATCGCTGTAGTGACATTTGCCCATAAACGCCTTAAGCTTAATGCAGTACTGTCCTTTTGGATAGCCTACGTCTTGACCCGTCCTCTTGGCGCTTCTCTTGGGGACTTCTTATCACAGCCTTATGCTGATGGTGGTCTTGCATTAGGGACAGTAGGCACTAGTGCAATTTTCCTAACAGCAATTTTGGGAATTGTTATTTTTCTTATTATTACAAAGTTAGATCAGAGTCAGATTGTGGAGAATGAAAATAATATTTAAAACAGAAATATTTCATAAATAATATAGGAGGAAATTTTGAAGGAACAGTTTATAAATAAGAGTTCAGTATTAAGGATAAAGGATAAATAAAATAGTGTATATTAGTAAAAAAACATCTGATTTTCAGGTTGTTTACAAACCCAGTATAATTTTTTTATATACTGGTTTTTTTTACATGAAATTATGCGATAGCATTCTGAGTTATGTATAAATTAGAAATAACTACTAAATTCTTAGTTAGAAAATCGAAAAACATGGAAAGTGGTCTAGCTATATTATTTATATTTTGGGTGTTTTTAACTTAACCGCCAAAAAGGTATATTAGCATATTGACGGTTATGGGTTACAATGACATTCAAAGTATTTAATTTACATTTTATTGATTTTGTTATTTTGATGCACAAATTAGTACAATTAAAATTTTTAGTAAAATTTGAAATAAAAAGTATTTTTAATATTAATTAAATGCAATAATAGATTTTGATGTCAAGAGTGAAAGTGAATGGAAAGATATAAGGGCTCTGTACAAATGGTTGATAATGTTTATCAATTGATACTATGAGTTGATAATGTAAATTAAAAAAATCATTGACACACTTTAGCTTTGCGCATAGTATAATAGCATAAGATTAAAACTAATTGAGAATAACAATTTAATATTCTTGTTAGGTGAGGTTACTGTATAGAAACATGCTACTGCCCAGAAACGTCGAGAGACGCCAATGGGTCAGCAGGTACTACCGGATTAAGGTTTTACTTAATGTAGCTGACAACATTCATAGAGAATATGAATGCATATGTTCTACGCTTTACAGTGCTAAAACTCAACGAGTGAAGAAGGTATTATTTGGTTCGTATTGAATCTCTTCACTTTTTGTGGAGAGATTTTTTTATGTGTGCCAGGCATGGCAATTAACTAGGTGGTGAAAGTCCACTGTGGGGGTCTGTAGTTACCAACCACTAGCTGAAGACAAGGTATCCACCGTGAGGTGTGAGCTGGAGGAAGTCCTAGGCAAAGTTCCGACCCAAGGAATACGAACATTTTCAGGCAAACTATTTGTGGATGAGTCTGCATAACAAGACAAAGTCCAATAACTACATAGAACGAATAGGTGTAAAGAATGTGGGTTCATGGAATGAAAGTGAATTGTCTTACCCTGGGATATCTCATGGACATGCAGAGATGAATTTCAAAGCATGGTCGAAAACGGTTTATCATGAGAAGTCAGCAGAGGTCATAGTACCAGATATTGTTAATGATATTTGGGAAGGACTGAACATTAGGAGGTGAAAGTAAATGAAGGTTACTAATGAAGAAATTAAATACAGCCAACTTCAAATTAATTTTGAAGACTCTATGCAAGAGGATAGTGCGGAACATGAAAGCAATGCAGGAGTGTATGCTTCTTCAAAGATAACTGAAAACAACATCACCAATGGATTCGTGGTAAGTGACAGATTGTTAGAGAAAATTATGGATAAGGAAAACGTAAGAGTTGCCTTAAAACGAGTTATTTCAAATAAAGGAAGCCATGGAGTAGATGGGATGAAAGTCGATGAACTTCGTGCTTATCTCAATGAAAATTGGATTACTTTGAAGCAATCAGTCATGGTCGGGAAATTCCGTCTCAATCCCGCTCGGAGAGTGGAAATATCTAAGGAAGATGGGATTAAGAAAAGAAAGTTAGGAATACCAACTACGGTTGATAGAGTTATTCAACAAGCAATTGCTCAGATTTTAAGCCCTATGTATGAAATTCAATTTTCAGATAGCAGTTACGGGTTTAGACCAAATCGAAGTGCGCATCAAGCCATTGGAAAATGCCAACAGTATATCCAAGAAGGATATACATACGCAGTAGACATGGATTTAGAGAAGTACTTCGATACAATCGACCATAGTAAACTTATTGAAATCCTATCTAGGACAATTAAGGATGGAAGAGTAATCTCCCTTATCCATAAATATCTTAGGGCTGGAGTAGTAATAGGAGGCACCTTTGAAGAAACAATTGAGGGCGTTATGCAAGGCGGACCATTGAGTCCGCTTCTTGGAAATGTTATGCTAAATGAATTAGACAAAGTATTAGAGGCTAGAGGTCATCGCTTTGCTCGATATGCAGATGACCGTGCGCCACGAAAGCGTATTAAGCAACTCGCACGAGTGGCTTAATATAGCTATGCTATACAGATGATGGAGGAGGGCCCTCCGAAATCGCCATGCAGGTGGAGATTTCAAACTACCTTAAGGTGCTGTAATCAAAAGTTATGGTATTGAGCGTTAAGGAAAAGGCAGAGGTAATCTGTCAAGTATGTACTAAAGAGATGAATGAGCATGTGAACCACTTACGAAAATGTCGAAAGCGTAGAGATTCCATCAAAACCAGGGGGTGATCGTTAACTTGGGATAAGCCTAGAGGAAACCTGTTTACTGGCTAGGCGGTGGGCGGCATAAAGGTGGCATGAATTTAGTACAGGCATTTGTATGGAACGTGGGAACCTACGGCTTGATGTTAAGAGAGTATTTCAAGCAGAAGAACTGTGAGAAAAGAGTATCGATGCAAGCATAGGGGCAGATTGAGTCGTAGTAGTGAAGAAACTTCTGCAATGGAAGTGGAGCGAAGGACTTCGAGTTATTCAGTTTCAGAAATAAGTCAACTTTGAAAAGGAGGAGGAACTTATGACAGAAACAAAGCCGTTTAATATTTCTAAAAGAGCTGTAGTTACAGCTTATGAGAAAGTTAAAGCAAACAAAGGAACGTATGGAGTTGATGAACAGTCAATCGAAGATTTTGAAAAGAATTTGAAAAATAATTTATACAAAGTTTGGAATAGGATGTCATCAGGAAGTTACATACCCCAACCTGTAAGAGCTGTGGCAATTCCAAAGAAAAGTGGAGGGACTAGATTACTAGGAATACCTACTATTGAAGATAGAATTGCTCAGACGGTAGTTAAACTATATTTTGAGCCGGAAGTGGAGACTATGTTTTATGAGGATTCTTACGGATATAGACCTAATAAATCTTCAATACAAGCAGTTGAAATCACAAGAAAAAGGTGTTGGAGAAAAGATTGGGTTCTTGAATTCGATATAAGGGGACTATTCGATAATATCAGACATGACATTCTAATGAAAATGGTAAAGAAACATACAAATGAAGAATGGATTATTCTATATATTCAAAGGTGGTTAACTGCACCATTTCAAATGGAAAATGGAGAATTAGTTCCAAGAATTTCCGGTACCCCGCAAGGGGGTGTCATTAGTTCGGTACTTGCGAATCTGTTTCTACACTATGTATTTGATGACTTTATAACAAAAGAATTCAAAACAATTCCGTGGGCAAGATACGCAGATGATGCAGTAACACACTGTGTATCCCTAAAACAGGCTAAATATCTACAAAGACGCTTGCAAGAAAGATTCGAAGAATACGGATTACAGCTGAACCTTGATAAAACAAAGATTGTATACTGTAAAGATGATGATAGAAAGGGAGATTATCCAAATATATCATTTGATTTTCTAGGATATACATTTAAGCCTAGAGGTGCTAAGAGTAAATACGAAAAGTATTTTACAAGTTTCTTACCAGCGATAGCAGACAAGGCAAAGAAATCAATCCGAAAAGAAGTTAGAAGTTGGAGAGTACAGTTGAAGGTAGACAAAAATTTGTGGGATATATCAAATATGTTTAACAAAAAGATACAGGGTTGGATAAACTATTATACACATTTCTATAAAACAGAAATGTATGCAGTATTAAGGTATATCAATAATGCTTTAGTCAAATGGGTTCGAAGAAAGTATAAGAAAAGAAAACACAGACGAAGAGCAGAATATTGGTTAGGATGTATTGCGAAAAGAGATAGAAATTTGTTTGCACACTGGAAAATGGGAATATTACCAACAGCCGAATAATGGGAGCCGTATGAGCCGAGAGGTTCACGTACGGTTCTGAGAGAAACTAAGGGGGAAGTTCCCTTGGTTTACTTACTTTATGATTTACTGTAAAAGTAAAAGAAGTGCAATGCGTATTATGGATAACACCGTATCATTTGTAGAAAAGAAACTATTTCTAAAAATAAATAGAGAAAAGACAAGGGTAGACCTAGTATGGAAGTTAAAGTTCCTTGGATTTTCATTTTATAAAACCAAGGGTGAAGTTAGAGTGAGAATACATCCAAAATCTATTGCCAAGATGAGAGCCAAAGTTAAGGTTCTTACAGGGAGAAGTTATGGATTAAGTAATGAAGAAAGACCAATAAAGTTAAGACGTTACATTATGGGATGGATTAACTATTTTAAAATTGCAGACATAAAATCATTACTTAAAACAGTGGACCAATGGATGCGACGACGAATACGTATGGTTTATTGGAAGCAATGGAAGAAAGTTAGAACTAGGCTTAGTCAACTAATTTCTCTTGGCATTGAGAAAAGTAAAGCATTGGAATTCGCAAACACAAGAAAAGGCTATTGGAGAATTTCCAACAGCCCAATCATGAGTCGCTCATTAACAAATGATACTTTAAAGAGGCGTAACTACATATTCTTTTCGGATTATTATAGCCACGTTAAACCGTAAACTAATGAAACGCCGTATACCGAACGGTACGTACGGTGTTGTGAAAGGGGCGAAACATTTTAATTGTTAGCCTCTATTCGATTAGCTAAATGTAAAACCTCATCATAAATTTTTTACTAATTTGTAACTAAAAGTGGCAACCTGTAAGTAATGGGGTAGTGCTCGAAAAACGCAGAAAATATACGTTAAGACAGTTATTACCAAAAATATATTTTATCAAAATATTCTGACTTAGAATTAATACTGAAAAGTTCTAACTCAAAAAAGTATATATTATCAGTTTAAATCATTGATATATCTAGGGTTTAATCACTAAATCGGGTACAGTCGACATACGTGCAAAAATAGGCCACATGATGGAATTGATATCCAACATGTGGCTATATATAGTTTTATAAGTGTTGCATCAAGCCTATTTGTATTTGAAACATTTCATATATCTTTTCTATAACCCTAGTGAAACATATTCTAATAGTGTCATTAGGGTACACCTCATTGTGGCAGTTTTAATATACAGTCTGTGTTAGTAGATTCTATAAGTTTATAAAAATAGTATATTACTCAAACTTCGCAGGACAAGAATGCCTGAAAACCCTTATGAATAAATACTTGTGTAGCTTAAAATAGCATTAATATTTGATTTTAAGCTACTTTTTTAACACTGAATTTCTCAGCAAAATGTTTAGGTAGTTTTAAAATAAAATTATCAATAAATCTATCTATTTGCTCGCCAGTTAAAAACAATAGATCCTGTAGAACTTCTTTTAAAATATCGAGAATAACTCTTAAAACTTCTGAGAAATTTACATCTTGAAGCTCGTCATGGATAAGAAAAAACAGTTCGCCCATGGTGCGTTCATCCTTATTATTTCTATTTTCTACAGCTAGCATAATATATCTGGTCATCACAATTGTAGTATGTGCAATCATTGAATCATAAGAAAGACCTTGAAATTCTTTTCCAAGATTTAGATAAGATTTACATATTTTAAAGAAAACTTCAATACTCCATCGTTTTCCGTAAAGAGCAATAATCTGTTCTTCTGTTAAGCTTAAATCAGTACAAATGAATCCAATCCACTTCTTTCTATCATTGCGGTCCCGAACAAAAACTAGTTTTACATCCAATTTATTATCAGCGGAATCATAAATTTGTGCCATTACTGATAAAAGATATTTTGATCTTCCTGGTCGTTTTTTCCTTGATTTATATATCTGGGATAATGTTTTTCTTTCACCGTTAAAAATATATTTTATTTTGGTAGTATTTTTAAGCCTACCTACAGTATGTAAGTTAAGTTTAAGTATTTTCATTATTGTAGAAGGATAAGAAAACCAACTATCAAACAATACATGTTTTGCAGGGACACCAGCCTTTACAATAGTTTTAAGCATATCAATCATAACATCTGTAGACTTTGAAATCGCTTGCTTTCTACGTTTATAGGCAATCGAATTTCTATTTAAGCCGTCCTTCATTTCACAAAACCTATTCTTTTCTTTCTCAGAACTTTGTAGATTAAACGAAAGAGGAACGAATGTATTGCCATCAGTCCATCCAGCTGTAAGCATTCTAAAACCTTTTTTATATTTAGCACCTTTGCTTGCGTGATCAAAAACGTTAGAAAGTAATTCAACTTTTTTACTTCTAGTTCTACCGTAAAATGAATCATCAACAATAATTGCATTCATGCGATCCTCTGAAGTTAGATTTCTTAAATGTGTTTCTATAACAGTTCCAGAGAGTCGTAGCAAAAATGTTTGCCAATTTATGTACATAGAATTTAAAAATCTATACACAGTATCTTTTCCGAATTTAGGTTCATCACTTTTAGTTTGATAATTCATATACATACTCTTACCAGTGTAAACTAACTGCAATAGATAGCAAAAAATATCATGGACACATGTCCCTTTTTCTTTATAGCAATTTGATTTTTTTAAAGCGTTAATAACCTTGAATTTTTTAACAAAACTTATGATGGATTTCATAAAGTCATTTTCATTTTCATTTTCATTTTCACTAATTTGTGGTATATTAGTCATATAAATAAGTCCTCCTAATTTTGATATTTATTGTATTTGTAGTTACTTACATTATATCATTTTTAGGAGGATTTTTCTACTTATTAATGCCTTTAAACCTTGATACAGCAAGTGTCTATGCCAGTTTTATATGTGCGAAGTTTGAGTATATTATGGTATAATACTCTATGAGTTACTTCGGATTGGTATAATATAACGCATTAATGATTTGAGTATATCATATACATAGTATAAGCAAATTGAATAATCACTATTAAAAAGAAACTGATAAGCATTGTAGTTTTCTTTTGTTTATCAATATTTTCTCCATTCTCAATAATTAGTCTATTTACAATGCCTACTATTGTTAGTAACAATATAACGGCATATGCCCTTTCGCTTATTGCATACATAAGCATAATGAAAGTAATTATATTTATAACAACTACCGATATTACTGGGTTTTTATATATCATTGACTTCATAATCTTTCCCCCCACTAATTCACAATATTCTTATAAAGTGTAATAAATTGCTATATTATCATTTTAACAATAACATTAATAATAATGAATATACCTACAATTACACAAAATATTCCAACTTTTTTATTCACCTTACTAATTCCTTTTGAATCTATCTTCTGTGCCATATTAATTTAATTAAATCCAAGGAACAATTGAGTAAAACCTCCAAATATAGCTATAGTCTCACCGTTAACATAATTAAAGATGTATAGAAATGATAAGCAAATAGTAATAACACCAAAGGAATTTGCTACCATTAAGTATGGTCGTTCATTGATTTTCATTACATCACTCCCTTGTCAATTTGTAATCAATTAATACGCGATAAAATACTGTTGTGACGTAAAATATTTATTTAATTATACTATTATTACCGTAAATTGGATATAAAAATAAACGTATGCTTTTAGTCAAAAGACTACATGATTACATAAGAATTTAAAACTTGAAATTTATAAAAATAATCTAATTTACAAACACATCCAGTAAAATATTTGCATTTACGGAATTGTGTTTTTCTTAGCGTACGAAATATCATTTTTGCGTATGCTATCCCAGATATGCCTCTTTTGGATACGAACTTATTAGGAGACTTTATAAGTAGACTGGTTTTGGAGGTATTATCCTGCGTTTCGGAAAATTAGCGTATTACAATAAAAAAACGCCAGGAGGAAGGAATTTTATTAGCAAAACAGAAAGGCGTTTATAGTGGTAGAAAAAAGATTGACTTACCAAATTTCGATGAAGTATATCTAAAATGGCAGGAAACCTCTATATCTGCTTTAGGGGCGTGTAGACGACTTAATATAGGGGAGCAGGCAGCAAAACGCGGTAATTATACTCTAAGGATTTACAAATCATGAAGTCCTTAATTTTTATACTCTAAAGTGTGTACCCATAGGCAAAGTTTGTCTTTTTCAGTTGATGGACATTAAATGAAAGTTGTATACTAATTCTATTTACCGGGATTTTTTATATTACTATTCTATAACACGAAATTCGTGTAGACTCTGTCTAAATACATATGTAGACAAAGTCTTCTTTATGTATATATCTTTCAATTTCATCAGATTCTTTGCGATATCCGGGTACAGCCACACCTAGCATTACTATTTCTAATCCAATATGCTAGTAATGATAAAATTATTAGCACTACTGATGCCACAAGCAAATAATACTTTTCTTTAAAGCTATTATTAATCAAAGAAAATAGAAACAAATTCTTTGTGTATTTACCCTTTGTCATAATATCAAAGACAAAATAAACTATTGGTATCATATACCCTATGCTTACATTTTCAGTAAGAGAAGCAACAAATAACCCTAATCCGCCTAAAAATAATGAAGATGCAAATGTTCCCATTATTAACCTTCCAGAAGTAAATGTTCCACCAAGATAAATTAATATATTAACAAATAATGCTATTAGTGATATTAGTAAAATTACTGATATCACTATTCTTATTATATAAACCAATATAGGAGAAATAGCCTTTGCGTTTATTGTCTCTTTTATATTTTCATCTTCTTCTGGTGTAAATATTGGCACTAGAATCACTACTCCAATTATTACAATAAATTGCTCACATATTCTTGCAGCCATTGGAAAATCCAAGTTGGTAATGCTAAAGATTATGGGAGTTGAAATTAATAACATAAGTGATAACAATATATTATTTCGAAAAGCTATTCTTAAATTTACCTTTGAAATTTGTAAAACATTTCGAATACCTATCATAAAAATCAATCCTTCCTGTTCGCTTTAGCTTTAATATATAAATAGATGCAATCACGAAAATTGCCGATACCGAAATAAAGAATATCCTATTTAAAAATATATTAGGTATAATAGAAACAAATACATCTCTATCCTCTATTGTATTAAATCTTATCATTAATTGACTTAAATCATAACTTCCAATTAATACGCCTTTAGATATAGAGGAGTACCACCAAATCATCTGAACTGGAATAGCTATTGCTGTCTCTGTAAGAAGAGTTAAAAACATCCCTACAGCGGTTACTGCCATAAGTGTTGGCATAAGCCACCCTATTGAATACTTAAAAACCGCAAAATAATCTACCGTTAAATTAAGTTTTTCACTAAAACTGACGGCCTGAAACGTTGAGACACCTGCAAGTAATAAAATTGGAATCATCATCATTATAACTAAGGCACTATATCTCGACAGGATTAACTTAGCAGAACTTACTCTTCTACTATAAACGAGCTCTTTCATATTACTTTTTCTATCTTTCCTAATAAAAGATACTACAACAAACACTGGAAATAAACCCATTACGATTCCCATATAATCGCAAAACAGCCTTGCAAAACCATTTGTAATCTTATCCTTCTCTATTAAATCTTTATAAGTTTTCATTGCCTCCTCATAGGTTATTGGCCTAACGCCAAACCTTCTTAAATTTTCTTTGGAATAATTAGATTGCTCTCCTATTATATTGCTCGCTTCCTCCATTAATACTTTAAAGCTAGCATAGCCTTTTGAGCTGCTGCTAAAATGTATTTCACTCCATTTTTCAGTTTTATGCAATGCATCTAACTCGCTTAGAGATTTTCCTGTTGTTTGACTTATAATTTCTTCTATCTTTTTCGCGTCTTCCTTATCTAATTTAACATTTTTAAACAAGCCATGTGGATAAGCCGAGTATGTTCCTTTCATATGCTCTTCATACATCATTAATGTTGATTTAGAGATAACTTGTTCTGGTATCTCTTCGTTCGTAGTTCCATAAGGATACCTATCATTCTCTTTATTGTACTTTTCAACGCCTTGAACATAAGAAGGCTTTATCAAAGCACTTCCTAGATACTGTGGATCATTTCCTTTTATATCTGAAAAGTATTGGGTGGTATAAAATGCTATGGTTATACAAATAAAAACTATATAAATCAAGCTCTTACCTAATTGCGTGCATTCCTTTAGAAATAGGTTAAACATTATCTATCCCTCCAATCATAAGCATGTACGAATCTTCAATATTGGGTTCACATATTTGTGCATTATCGCTTGGAGGAACATCCGAGATAACCCTAATGGAGATACTGTCCCCTATCATAATCATACCTGTTATAATATATTCTTGTTTTATTCTTTCTAATTCATCGGGGTTAACGTTCATAGAAAAAACTTTTCCTTCTGCTTTGCTTTTTAATTCCTGAACAGTTCCCTTAAATATAAGGCTCCCATTGTCTAATATCCCAATGTTTTTGCAGGTGGCCTCAATATCTCCGATTATATGCGTTGAAAGAATAACTATTTTATCCTTTGCTAGTTCACAAAGAAGGTTTCTAAATCGAATTCTCTCCTTTGGATCTAACCCTGCTGTTGGCTCATCAACTATTAAAACTTTTGGATTATGTAAAATTGCTTGAGCTATTCCAAGTCTTCTTTTCATTCCGCCAGATAGAGCCTTAACCTTTACTTTTTTACAATCTAACAAGTTAACCTTTTCTAAAAGTTCTGGAATTACTTTTTTCCTCTCACTTGAGGGAACCTCTGATAAAACTCCTAAATAATCCATGGCTTCATAAACGGATAGATTTGGATAAACGGAGAAGTCCTGAGGAAGATATCCAATAAGTTTTCTTAATTCTTTAGTTTTTAAAATATCTATTCCACAAATGCTTATTTCGCCACCACTTTTATTAAGCAGAGTTGCTAGTATCCTCATCAAAGTAGTTTTGCCTGCTCCGTTTCTTCCAAGTAGTCCAAACATCCCCTGATCTATTGTTAAATTAACATCCCTTAATGCACTCTTACCACTAAACTTCTTTGATAAATTATTTATACTAATTTGCATGATTCCTACCTCCTAATTAATTACTTGTGTAAAATTCATTGATTTAGATTCATAATTCATTGACGATAAAAGAGCAATAAATGATAAAATGCCAATTATAGATATATCAATATAAACAAATAAAGAAAGAACTGAAATTCCTATAAACATTAGAATTAAACCCAAATAGATAAAACACTGCTTCTTCTTAATCTCCTTATCTCTTATTAAAATTCTTTCTATTTCTAATTGTTCATTTTCAAAAATTTCAACCTTTTGCCACATTAAGCTTAGAAATTCTTCATCTTTTAACATCTATAATCCTCCCTCGCAAGTTTTTGTAGTTTTTTTCTCGCTCTAAAAATAATAATTTTAACTTGACCTACGGACTTAATCATTATCTTTGCAATATCCTTATAGGACATATCCTCATATTCATAAAGATACAATGCAGTCTTATACTCCTTATTTAATTTACCTAATAATTCCGTTACAAATAATCTGTCTTCATTTTTCATTACAATATCCTCTGCAGAAGGTGTCCGTAGCTTTATATCCTCAATATTTACAGGCTTTTGTTTTCTTAGATAATCGATGCACTTATTCCTTATTACTGTATATAAGAACGTTTTAAAGCTGTATTTATTGTTATAACTCATTCTTTTTACATAGATTAAAGCAAAACTATCCTGTATTATATCTTCTGCTATAAATTCATCTTTTACATATTTCTGTGCAAATCTTAGAGCCTTTAATCTGTGTCTAATTACAAGCTCTTCAAAAACTTTCTTATCGCCACTCTTGACTAGATTCATTATTGTATTATCGTCGATCAAATCTTCACCTCTTTGTGAAAAAACATATGCTAACTATTTTAATATACTTCTTACACGTATAAGTTCATAAAAAGTTACACTATATAAAAAAAAATTATAAGAAATATTTAATTTATATGATTTTACTTATTTCATCTATTGATTTGTACCCTAAACTAGAAGATATCCAAACTATGCCAGGGGTCTATGTAGTAACAGAACGAAAAACCGGAACACAGACCCTGAAATTTATCATCTAAATTAGCTAATATATATTTTTTATTACTATTTTAGATAGTATTATCAATACTATAATTGTAATAACTAACTTGTTTTGAATAAAAAAATAAGAGGTTTATCATTTAGTGATTAAACCTTAGACATATCAATGCTTTACACTGAAAATAGAACTTTTTAGTATTAATTCTATTTTCATTTCTTCAAGTTTTTCTCTATCCCTAATTTATTCAACTAAGGTGTTAAGTTTTTTTATTATTATGAAACATATTTTTAAAACAATAACTTATTTTACCTTATTTAAGGCTTAAATGTTCTTTTTATGCTTTTTATATTGTATTTTATTGTACTTATATAGGAAACAGCTTGCGGAAGCCGCTGTGGATAACATTCTAGCTAAAAGATATATAGAAAAAATCAGATAAATATGAGATGATTAAATCATGAGAAAAAATAAGATTACCATAAAACAAATATTTGAAGATAATTATTCAAAGTTTTGGAAATTGAATAAAGAAAAGTATCCTGAAAAGATGAGAGAACATATGAATATCGAAGTAATGAAAATGATAGGATGTGGAGATATTTCATTAGGTTTTGTTGCGTACATATGTTTAAAATGTCTGGAAGTATTTAAAATAGGATTTACATGTAAAAGTAGGTTTTGTAGTAAATGTGGTAAAAAATACATAAGCGAATGGGTAGAGAAACAAGTAAGTAAAATCTTGGATGTTCCACATAGGCATTGTGTTTTTACGATACCGACTGAGTACAGAAAATATTTTTTTTGGAATAGAGAGAGTCTGAAAGACCTGCAAGACATGGTATATGAGGTTATAAATGAGTTTGCAAATGGTGTAAACTATAAAAATAGAGAAGAATATAAAAAGAAGAAAAGAAGCAAAAAAGGTGGAGTGCTTTGGCAAAGTGGAATGATTGGCGTAGTGCATACTTTTGGAAGGAATATAGGGTTTAACCCACATGTGCATGCATTGGTTCCAGAAATAAAAACAAGGGATAATGAAGTTAAGGATATGGAATTCTTTGACTATAAATATTTTAGAAAAGTTTGGCAGTACAAATTAATAAATTATATGGTTAGTAAAAACCCAGATAAAAAAGCAGAGTACTTAAAAATGTTCAAAGATTATCCTAACGGATTTTACATAAATGCCAAATCAAGAATGAAAAGTGCAAGAGGTGCAGCAAGATATATCGGTAGATATTTAGCAAGACCTGCGATAGCAGAATATAGAATACTTAGCTATGATGGGAAAAATGTAACGTTTTGGTATAAGAGTCATGAAACTAATGAGAGAGTAGAAGAAACAGTTACGGCACAAGTGTTTATAGGCAGGTTACTAATGCATATATCGCCTAAATATTTTAAAATGGTTAGATTATATGGAGTATATGCTGGAAGTATAAGTATAAAGATTAGAAAATGTTTTGGTTTATTGCAATACATAAAAAGTGGGCTTAAAGCAATTCAGTACACATTAAAAATAAATTGGAAAAAGGAAATAAGAAAAATGAAGTATAGAGAATTAATGATTATTAATTTTTCTAAAGATCCAGGGAAATGTTCAAAATGCGGTCAGCTAATGGAGTTATTCCAAATTTGGCACAGAAAGTATGGGTATATTTATGATATGGGAACGTATTAAAAGGATTTTTAAAATTAAAATGGATGAAAGGGAGATACCATTTCAAACAGAGGGGCCCGATAAGATGATACTTTTTAAATGTAAGAAATGTGGGTATGAAGAAGAGGTACCAGAATTTGTTGCGTTTGAATGTTATACACCTGAGGAATTTGACAAGAAGAGTGGTAGTCCTATTGTTCTATGCCCAGAATGTGATGCAAATATGATAATTAAAGGACGATGAAATTATCATATTTGCTTGGCATAAGGGTTTTTACTCGACCGTAGGGAGATTTTGTTCTTCGGTGTAATATAATGTAAACAAAGGGCAATACTTAAGTATTTAGAATATAGTGCTAAAAATAGATGGTTTATGCCACATCCGTAATCAATATTTTAGAATGAGGATAAAAATAAGAAAATTAAGAATTTGCGTATAATAGTAATACAGTAAAATGTAATATTATTATCACAAACAAATACTATTTCTATATCAATGTATTATGTTTAGAGTTAAATAAAATAAGTGTCTAGAAAAGAGGATGAAAACATTGGAAAATAAAAAAATATTGTCTTTAACTGGAGTTTCAAAAAAATTTAAAGGAATAGAAATATTAAAAAATATAAATTTGAGTATAAATAAAGGTGAAGTAGTTGGAATCGTCGGAACTAATGGTTGTGGAAAAACAACATTACTTAGAATAATAATGGGTCTTATCTATCCTAATGAAGGAGAAGTTATTGTTGATGGGAACAAAGTTCTACCAGGACTTTTAGGTGGATTGCCAACCAATGTAGGGGCTCTAATCGAAAATCCAATATTTTTACCGCATTTTACTGGATATACAAATTTACATATGCTGGCATCTATACGTAATGTTATTAATGATGATGATATAAAATCAGTTATTAAACTAGTAGGGTTGGACAATGATAATAAAAAGTCTGTTGGAAAGTACTCTTTAGGTATGAGGCAAAGATTAGGAATTGCACAAGCTATAATGGAAAAGCCAGTACTTGTACTTTTTGATGAGCCTACCAATGGATTAGATTCAAACGGGGTTGAAATATTTTCAAGCATTGTTAAGGAGATGAAAAGTAAAGGCTCAAGTTTTATTATTGTATCACATAGAAAAGAGGAAATTGATAAATTGTGTGATAGCATATACGAAATTGATGGTGGGAGTCTAACTATATTAAGAGGTTTAGATAATAATGAGGGTGCTCAATGATTATTAGCATGATTAAACACTATTTTTGCTTGAATTATAAAAAATGGATTTATGCTTTTGCTATATTATTTGTTTTAGGCATACTCTTAAAATATCTTGCTCTAGAAGATTGTTTACCTAAGGGAGCACCTTTAGTTTTTGGGGATTATCTATTTATTTACTTTTCATATCCATTAGTGATGATTCTGGTTATACCTATACTTTACTGCTATTTGATTGGTGATATATTTACAAAGGATTATGAAGGTGGTTACATAGAATTTTTCTTATCCAGAATATCTAATAGAGTAACATACTTTATATCTAAAGTTGCAATTATATTTATAACATCAAATTTATTATTTTTATGTTGCTTAGTTAATATAATTATTATTTCATTCATATATAAGTTACCATTTAAAGGGAAATGTTATTACGAGGTAGTAACATGCTCAATAAAATCTGGAAATAATATTATTACCACTTTAACGATTCAATATGGATTATTTATTTTAACATTAAGTGCATTAGGACTTTTTATATTAATTATATCGTTGATATTTAATAATTCATTATATAGTTTTATAGGAGTAGTATTACTTGTGCTACAAGGACATAATGCTGTTTTTAAGGATCATTCTAATATATATTTCTCTCCTATTGCTCAAGGAATATTATCACTACATTCTCCATTCTATTTTTATGGGACTTCTGGTATGCCAGATTTGACCTTGAAAAACTTTACAATAAATTATTCAATAAAATATTTTGGGATAATGTTATTACTATTTTTTGTTATAGGGTGTTTTAGGATTAGAAATATGAATATATCTAGGAAGGATTAAGATAGCTAATGAAACAATTAATTATAAATGAACTTTATTCATGCTATAAAAAAAGGAACGCATATGGGATAGTGATTTTATGTTTAAGTATATTACTACAAGTATATATGCTTATAAGCACTAAAAATATAGAGAAAGTGGATGCTATAAGTACAGATGGAATTTTAAAAGTGTGTGGAGGATTAAAAAAGAACTTTTTTTTACCAAACCTATCTCAATGGATGTTATTGATTGGTATTATGCTTTTGATAGTTCACTTTAGCACAAGTATAATTGGTGGCTTTGATACGTTATTATTGATGAGAGCTGGTTCTAAATTAAGATGGTGGATTGCTAAAGTAGTATCACTATTAATAATAAACTTTATTTTTACTATAATGTTAATACTTATAACTAAAATCATATCCAATGTAGCGTTTCCAAGTATTAATAAATGGAGTCAATATACTTACTTATATTATCCTAACATGTATGCTTCAAGTATTAATCCTTATAAAATGGAGATTATCATTTTTTGTATTTTACTCACTGGATTTATTGCCCTAACAACATTATTTCAAACAATAAACTTAATTTTCAATAAGTATGCAAATAGTTATATAGTAATATTAACCTTATGTATAATACTTGGAGTATTATACATGCAGGGAATAATCCCCCGAATATTATCACCAATAAATTATCCATCAACCATAGATATATCTCCAAATATTGGATCATATCTAAAAAGTATTGGAATGAACATTGTATTATTTTTAATAAATATAATTGTTTCGATTGTAGTTGTAACACATAATGATTATATAGTTTCAAAAAATTAGAAATTAAAAGGAGTATCTAATATGGTTAAAAGATTTGTTAAAATAGAATTTAGAAGAATTTGTAGATGGCAAACATTATTAGCTTTTATAATTTTCATGGGAGCTTTTATTCATATATCAGAGATGAATAAACCTAACTTTTCGTTAAATCAAGGTAATTTTTTTATTGGTTATTTTAAAGCTTTATGCGTACCTATGCATAGTTATATGCCTTTAATCTTTCCTTTAATAAGTATATTAATATGTGGTGATTCATTATTTTTAGATTACAAAACAGGGTTTTTCCAATTTTCACTTTCAAGAATAACTCATAAAGAATTTATTAAATATAAAATTATAGCTATATCTTTAGTATCATTTATAGTTACCTTCGGATTTCAACTAGTTGCATTTTTGTACAGTATCTTTACAAATCCATATTATATGCCTACGAAATGTCTTCCAGGGCAGGTATATCCTCACGTTTCCATAGATCTATATGTAAGTAATCCATTTCTTTATATATTTATAGTAATGATATTTTTTAGTATTATTTCTATGTTCATAGCTGTTTTATGTCTTATAACAGCAAATATGTTTAAAAATATATTTGCTGTTCAAAGTATACCTTGGATTATGTTTATATTTGTTGGAGAATTATTAGGATGTATAGGAAATTCAAATGGTATTTTTTATCGTTTTAGTCCACTACAAATGCTTGGGTCCTGTTTATCTTTTGAAGATTATAGTTTTATACAACCTTTTCTATATTGGATTGTACTTTGGATAGTATCATGTTTTGCTACATATAAACTATTCATGAGAAAATTTAGATTAAGTTTGTAACTTTCTGTGTTAGGCATATATATATATGTTCATTTAAATTAGTAGCCTAGAAACTAGGCTACTAATTATCTCAAAAATATAATAACCGATTCCATATAATAGAGATTGTAGTGAAACAAAAGAAAAAACAAATTGCTTAGTTAAATTTAACTGAATGCTTAACAACGTATATAAATCAATACTTTACTTTTTAATAGGGGCTATTGTTATTAACTAAAAAAATATCCCAGTAAGATCATCTATATCTTGCTGGGATACGGCAACGACTAATGTAAAAATAACCTCCTAGAAAATAGCATTAAAAAAGGGTATAGAAAAAAGTGATAATACTACTCCATTGTTAGGGATATCTATTTATATAACGAATATTAAGGAAGAAGTTTTAAGTACAAAGCAGGTTCATGAGTTTTATAGTTTAAGATAGCAGATAGAAATAATTTTTAAAACATGGAAATCCATATTTAGTATACAAGTTGTAAAGTTAGTTAAATCATCATCTGCGATGCTGAAATGTCGTTAAAATAGAACGGTTTCAATATCAGTTTTATGGAAAACTTATTTTGCTACTCATAAGCCCTGCTGTAATGTTTAAAATGAGGACTCCTCATAATAGCTATATTTAATTCACTTAATTTTAAATTTAGTGTGCTATTTAAGAAATATTAACTGTTAATTTTCTTTATTAGCCATGCCATATTTTGTCCTAAATTTTTCATGTTTAGTATACCTTCCTCATCTTTTAAGACATCACCGATTTCTTTTCCATAAACCATATTCCAATAAGTAGAACCTGCTAGTAAAACTTCTTTGTTTAAAAAAAAGTGATTTAAAGTATCTATAGCGGTCATTCCACCACCACGGCGAACTGCAACAACAGAGGCACCTACTTTATATTTAAGCAATTCAGGGTTAGTTGCAATAATAACACCTGAACGTTCAACAAAAGCTTTCATCTTAGATGATATATCAGCTGAGTAAACCGGTGAGCCAAGGATAATTCCGTCCGCCTCAACCATTTTATGAAAACATTCATTAAAAGCATCATCGTTAATAATGCATTCTCTCTTTCCCTTACAAGAAAAACAACCCTTACAGCCTTTAATTTCTTTATCAAATAGTTGTATCAATTCTGTTTGTATATCTTGCTTTTCCAATTCTTTAAACACTGTTTGAATCAATATTGTTGTATTTCCATTTTTACGAGCACTTCCATTTATTCCAATCACCTTCATAAAGCAGCTTCCTTTCTAATTTCACTAATTACTTCATTGATATTTTCAACAATTGTACCTTCTTGCAGATTATCAGCGGTTACTGATGCTTCAATACCAATTTCTCTTTTAATTATAGCATTCAAAGTAATGTTATCAATTTTTGATTCAATATTATCTAATTTTTCTAAAATGAGTTTGTATTTCTGATTGTCCCTTATAATTTCTACTATTGTGAATTAAATTATAAATAAATATACATAAAGCTGAATATTTAGTAATTTTGTAAAATTTTATTAAAAAATGTCGTAAAACTTGTATAATATAATTGTAATGATAAAATTAATTTAGTGGGAAAGAAAATGAGTAAAAAGAAAAAAAGCTTTCCTACGGCATTTACTGTGCTATTTATAGTTCTAATTTTTGCAGCTCTACTTACCTATGTGGTACCAGCAGGTTCATATGCAAAATTAAAGTATGATAATGAAAAAACCGTTTTCACTGTAATAAACCCAGATGCTTCTGTAAAGGAATTACCTGGAACACAAGATACACTAAATAAACTAAAAATCAAGATAGACATAGAAAAATTTAAGGATGGAAGTATTAGCAAACCTGTGGCAATTCCAGACACTTATGAGAAGGTAAAGCAAAACCCTCAAGGTTTATCTAATATAATTCAAGCTCCGATAAAAGGAGTATATGACACCATTGATATTATTATGTTTGTATTCATAATTGGTGGATGTATTGGTGTATTAAATAGCAGTGGAGCTTTTGATGCAGGTATTGCAAGTCTTTCACGTATTACCAAAGGAAAAGAATTTATTTTAATTATTGTAGTTACAATATTGATTTCTATAGGAGGAACCACTTTTGGATTAGCAGAAGAAACCATTGCCCTATACCCAATACTTGTTCCAGTATTTATGGCAGCAGGCTATGATGCAATAGTATGTATTGCTGCACTTTATATGGGATCATCCATTGGTACGATGTTTTCCACTGTAAATCCATTTTCATCAGTTATTGGTTCAAATGCAGCAGGAATAACCTTTACACAAGGGTTAGGAATGAGGGGTGTAGGTTTATTAATTGCAACAACAATAACTATTATTTATATTATGAAGTATGGTAAAAAAATAAAAAATGATCCAACTAAATCTTTAATATACAGCCAAAAAAAAGAAATTGAAGAAAGATTTTTAAAGGGTTATAACGATAAAAAAGTACCAGAATTTACTTTTAGACGTAAATTAATGTTAATTATATTTGCGTTAACTTTTTCTGTAATGATTTGGGGAGTTTCCACTCAGGGATGGTGGTTCACTGAAATGACTGCACTATTTTTAGTTGTAGGCATAGGACTTGGTGTAATTTCAGGACTTGGAGAAAAAGAATTTGTTAACAAATTTATTATGGGGGCCGCTGATTTAGTCGGTGTTGCATTAGTTATTGGAGTTGCAAGAGCAATTAATTTGATTATGGAAAATGGAGTAATTTCTGATTCAATTCTTAATATGGCATCAGGTACAGTTCAAGGAATGAATTCAAAAATATTTATAATTGTAATTCTTTTATTATTTATACTCCTTGGGTTTTTTATCCCTTCATCTTCAGGACTCGCAGTATTGTCAATACCAATTATAGCACCACTTGCGGACACTGTAGGATTGCCAAGAGATATAATAGTAAGTGCATATCAATATGGACAAGGGCTAATATCATTTATAACTCCAACAGGACTTATTTTAGCTACTTTAGCAATGGTAGATGTAACTTATGATAAATGGTTGAAATTTATAATGCCATTAATGGGTTATATTGGAGCACTTGCAGTTGTTATGTTGTTAATTCAAACGGTATTCTAAATAATAAAAAGTAATATAAAAGTACCAACGAATTGGTTATTTAACAATTCATTGGTACTTTTATATTTCCCATCAAATGATTCTGGGGTACGGCCATAGCCATCAAGCTAAGAAAATTATTATCTTACAAAAAAACAATAAAAATGAGCATGCAACATTGTAGGCTCATTTTTATTGTTTTTCATTTTGCTAAAGTAAGCACTACGCTATTTTCTGAACCGCTTACCAACAATATGCCTTTTTTAAATTATTAAGAACTTTTTCATAACCAAAATACGTCCTATAGTAGTTAGAATTATTCCAATAAGTATAAAGCTCCATGACATAGTTGTAAATATAAAAGACGGATTTATAAAATTAATGAACACTGTTGCAAAATAAGAATTTATTTGTTTATATACAAAACTATATAAGAAAAAAATTGCTATTACTGCGGACACTGCTCCTAGAAATCCAATTATCATTCCCTCAAAAATAAATGGCCATCTAATAAACCAATCTGTTGCACCAAGATATTGCATTATACTGATTTCATTAAGTCTCGGATGTATAGCAAGTTTCATTGTACATTTAATTAAATAAAATGTTGCTACAATAAGTATAAGGAAAAGTATCACTCCTATCCATTGAATTGCTTTAATCATTATCAAAATTTTCCTCGGAAAGTTTTGAGTACTGTTAATTTTATTTATACCTTGTAAGCTATTAAGTTGAGAAATTATTTTAGGTATATCATCTGGTCCATTCACTTTAACTATATATGCTGATCGGGGAGTATTTTTTTCAAAAGTAATATAGGTTACAGCATTTGCCGCTTTTATTTATATATATATATTTTGCTGATCAGTAATCTTTATATCATCTTTTAAAGTCACCCGCACTTCGAATTGGGTATAAATACCAATGATTCCCATTTTAAGATTTAATATGAATAGTACAAATATTCCTAAAATAAATAACGTTGACATTATTGTAGCGATGGAGGCAATGCTAGTAGTAGCATTGTTTCTAAGATTTTTTGAAGCATCTTTTAATAATAAATTTAAGGTGCTAATCTTCATAATTGTAAATACTCCTTCGTCTATATACTTTAAATTCATCTTAAAATATAAATAATTTTTATTGATTATTTAAATTTTTTCTGCTTCCATCCATATTAAATAGCTGCGCCAAATGTATTTCCTCAATAACTACAAGAAGTACAACACTTATTAATAATAATAACAGTTGCATTTGTCCTTTATTAATCGCCATTGGTTGAATTATTGACCAAATTCCAAAAATACCATTAATAACTCCAAGTACTATTGCGATAAATCCGCTATGCTTTTGTGATATATTCCAGGTGTCCTGATTTTTCAATGCTAAAGGTGATTTATACCCTACCATCCTATTTATACTTGGTGGATACTTCATTGAGATAAATCCGAATACAATAGAAAATATTGATACTATTACAGAATTCATATGTCTTCCCCCTATATTAATTTATATTTATTTTCTCATTGTTAAATTACAATTATGTCGTATTTTGCAACTACGACCTATTTATTAGTATATCATTATAGTAAATATAATTCTAATTTTTATAAATTATTGCAATATCTACCTCGAAAATCTCATATTATCTATTAAATTTTAACGACATTTCAGAAGGAAATTCTCCTACTTCTATAAGTGGGAGTTACAAGCTACAACAAAAATAAAACAAGAGCATTTTTCTACCCTTGTTGATGAATAATAAATGAAAAGTATAACTATATATTTTTTCTTATTCTAAGTTTATTTGCTATACCAATACTGAATCCACCATAAATTCCACATAGTATAGAATATACAGTATTAGGAATTTCAATTATATATATACCCAATATACCCACCACTAATATAAATACAAGAAAACTACAACCACAAAAAAATGGTTTCCATTCCTGACTTACTTTAAGTTTTAAACTTACTTTATTTGTTATCCCATATTTTTCATCAATTTTGGGATATATAAATAAAATTAATGATAATGGTAATATCATTGGTAAACTAGGTAATAATTTATATAATAACTTACCCATGCTCTCCCCCCCAAAATATATTAATGCAAACGTCTTAAATACAATTACGGATTAACTAAGATTTAAAGACGACCAATTAGTACGAAGCTATGGCTGATTCGTACTTAAAGCGACTAATAAAACGATTTGACGCATTTAGTAGTCGCATGGTAAAATTTATATGGGGGTGCTAACTGTGGTAACTAGAAAAGATTTGTTAAAATATAAAAACTTAATGGTAAAGTCAAATTACATTATTGAATCCTCCTATAAGTTAAGTCTACAAGAGCAAAGACTAATCTGCATACTAACAGCTAAAATAAATAAAGATGATATAGAATTTGCAACTTATAAATTTACGCATTCAGAAATAAACAATATATTATCAAAACATAAGATTAGTTTTAATGAATTAAGCCAGCATATAGACAGTTTAAGAAATAAGGAATTAGTAATTATAAAAGAAGAATCTCTTTTAAAAACAAAATGGTTATCATCAGCGGAGTATTTTAAAGATGGTAGTATTGAATTGTGTTTTGATAATAAATTAAAACCTTACTTACTGCAACTTAAAGAAAGATTTACCAAGGTATCATTGGATAAAGCAATAACATTTAATAGCAATTATTCCTGTAGAATATACGAGTTGTTGAAGCAGTATGAAGGAATTGGAAAGATAACTATAAGTATTGACGCATTAAGAACTATGTTTTGTATTGAGCCTTATGAATATTCTAGATATAACGATTTTAAAAGAAAAGTATTGTTGCAGGCACAAAAGGAGATAAATTTAGATAAAACAGATATATCCTTTGATTTTGAAGGAATAAAGACAGGTAGGAAGGTAACTTCAATTAAATTTTACATAAAGCAAAATAAAGCCATAAGTGAAATAGTGGCTACTTTAGAAGATATTAAACCAAATGATAAGCAAGGTATTTATGATATTAAACTTGTAAAAGAAATTATACATGAACAAATATCAGACATTGAAGCACAAAACATACTAAATATTGCCAATGGAGATATAAATATCATCAAAGAAAAGTATAAATACTCTGAAACAGTACCTAAAATTGGTAATGTGGTGGGTTGGATTATTGATGCAATAAAAAAAGATTATAAGCGAACTAAAGGCAAAGTTAAGGTTGATAACTTCAACAACTATAAGCAGAGAATGTATGATTTAGAAAAGAAATTATTAGGGTGGGATATATAATGGCTAAACTTAAGATGTTTCAATCGAATATGCCAAAAAAGCATAAGATTTATTCGATAATGAGTGAGAATACATCACCTACGGCAATGGTTGATTTTGCTATTTTGCCAACTAAAAATACAAAAAAACTATTTGAAATGATATGGAGCAAATATGATAAAGATACACATTGTTCTATTTTAAATAATGAAGAAATAGCTATTGATAATTTTCATTCTGAATTAAATGTAATTAAATGCATATTTTTTCAAGTATATGCTGTTAACCAATTTGAGGATGACTATGATGAAGTATATATTAAATATCCAATCATTATTAAAATTTCAAAAGTTTCCTTTGAAATAAAAATAGAATTCCATAACAAATTTAAAGAGTTTTTTGATAAATTTTTAGAAATATAGAAAAGCGTAGAGGTTCAAATAATTGCATAAAATTCTAATTAAAGATGTTGCTGCTGGCAAGATAAAGGTTTACCAGGAAGGAGTATAAATCTCCTTCAGAATTCTTTACTATTGTAGAGGGGTTTAAGAATTTAGGCCTTTTTGTGTTACTCAAACTAAGAAAAGCTGGTGTTCAAATTTTTATTGCAACCCATGACTATAATTATGCAAAATATTTTTATATAAAGAGTGCTCCAGGTGATAAACTTAAGTTTTATTCCTTTTTTAAAGATGATAACAATGCTGTTAATTATGTAGAATCAAGTGATTATTCAATGTATCCTATAACGCAAATTGATTATACCTGTAATGAATTACAATAAATGGACATTGGAAAAGTCTTATTATGGGAAAGTAGATTGTAGAGCAGTAATTAATTTTACTGCTTTTTCTTATGGATGCCAACCTAGGTATAATTATCTCTGATTAGTTTGGCATACATATATTCTCCACAACAACAAGACCTCCCCTCTTGTTGTTGTATAGTACAAGTACTTGTATAGTAAATGTATAGTAGGGGTGCTCAAAAGTAAGTCATACCAATATGTACATAGGTTTTAAGGTTACTTAATGTCGGTCATAAGGTTACTCGATGTCGGTCAAATTGAGGGTTTAAGGTTACCTAATGTCGGTCATAGGGTTACTTGATGTCGGTTATGGTTACCTAATGTCGGTTATAGGTTACTTGACAAGTATATAGTAACCCTATATAGTTATATTTTAACAATAGCTTGGAGGCATGATTATATGATTAAAAAGGGGAAACACATTGCAGTAAGACCAAACGAGCTTATTGAAGCTAGATATAACTTATCAGTAAGCCAAAATGATATAATGGATATGGTACTAACAAAGATAGAGGATGATAACAATTATTTATATGAATTGAATATTAACGACTATAAGCATTTGTATAAGACCGATACAAGCAACATTTATAGAAATTTAGAGAAGGCAACTAAGGGCATGGAGGGAACTGGATTCTATTTATTAACCAATAATGATAAAGGTGTAGAAAAAGAAACCTTTTTTGTGTGGTTTGCATCAATCGAATATGTAAGGTCAGAAGGGAAAATAACTTTTGAAATAGGAACCAAACTTAAAGGATTATTGCTTGAAATGAAAAAAAGAATTTATTATAAAATAGAGTATCCTATCAACTTTACCAGTATTTATAGCAAAAGAGTTTATTATTATTTAAAAAGCTTTGAAGATACAGGGTGGAGAATTGATAATTTAGATATATTAAGAAAAAAACTACAATGCCCTAAGAGTTATGAAAAGTATAGTTTTTTTAGGATAAAGGTTTTAGACATGGCAATGAAAGAGATAAATAATTTTAGTGATATATCTTTTAAATTTGAAGAAACCAAGATTGGTCGAAAAGTAACGGGAATTAAATTTATTATAAAGCAAAATCAAAACAATAAAGCCAGGAATGAAATTGCAGCAACATCAGCAGTTCTTCGAGAAGAGATTGGAATACAGCCACAAAAAAATATTGATAATATTAAACTTGTAAAAGCAATAATAAGCGAGGATATAAAAGACCTTGAAGCAATTAAAATTTTTAATATTGCTAGTGGTGATATTAATATAATAAAAGAAAAATATAACATAGTGAGACAATTGAATAATGTAAAGAATTTAGTTGGAACTGTTATAACTGCAATAAAAGAGGATTGGTCATTTCCTAAGGGTAAAGTAAAAGTAGGCACATTCAATGACTACGAGCAAAGATCATATGATTTTATTGAACTGGAAAAGAAGCTATTAGGGTGGGAAAATTAATAAGGAAATGTTAAATTTAAAAAAGAATAGATTGGAGTTGATAACCATGGAGAATAATTTAATAAAAGAGGAATGGATTAACGGAAATATTATGATGTCACCAAGACCTCAATATAACCATGTAGAAATTAACGGTGAACTATACTCTAAGTTAAAAACCTATTTTAATGGTAAATGTAAAGTGGTTATAGAAGGAGCATTATTCTTAACAAAGGATAATCCTAAGGATATAAAAAAAGACCTTAACAAACTAAAAGAGTTGATAAGTGGTAAAGGTGCAGAACTGGTTCCAGATGTTGCAGTATATTGTGATAAAGAACAGATATTTAAAAGAGGATTTTTAGGAGTACCACAATTAGTAGTAGAGGTTTTAAGTCCCAGTAATTCAGAAGATGATACAATAAAAAAGAAAGATATTTATGAAAACTTTGGTGTTCCCGAATACTGGATTGCATCCCCTATGTCAAAGAAAGTATATGTATATAATTTAGAAGACAGTAGATATAAATTAGCTGGAGAATATAAATTTTTAGAACAAGACATAAAATCAAGTAGATTTGATGATTTGGTTGTAGATATAAAAAATATTGATTTGTTTGAGTATAATGAAGATGATGATATTTAGATTCTAAGGTGGTATTTTACTGCCTTTTTGCTGAATTGCTGCACACCCTCTATATCTTAATATTGTCACTAACAAAAATATTATTAGCGTTTTGATAAATAATATTTTTGTTAGTTTTTTTGATTTTACAAGATAAAAAAGGTTATTTACTCTGATAAAACACCAGCTTCTTTTAGTGTTTTATAAATTATTTTATTTTCTCTTAAGTCCTGTTGCATTTCATTACTATTTTTAGTGATAGTAATGGTGTTTTTAGATAAATCACTAATCATAAATTCAGGTGGAAAACATGATTTCATTGGACTAATTGGAAAACCAGCACAATATATTCTTTTTCCATTAGCCGTTATTAAGACAGCATCAAATTCTTTTGCACCAAGTTGATTACTTCCTGTAAAATTTTTAATTCCTCCTTCATCGAGAAACATACCATTATTTACTATATTATGATACATAAGATATAAAAATTCAATACATTGGGATTACGAAACTATTAGTTAATCTCGGATAATATTCCGGAAAAATATATATTCTTAGGTATCATTTAAATAAATCCTATGTAAATTATTTGCTTTTGTTTTGTTTGTTTAAAAAAATTTTGCATTATTATTAATATTTAAACTTATTTGTGTAATTTATTCTGTATTTGTATTACGATTTTGTATCAAAAATCACTAGAACAAAGGCATACTGGGGGGCGCTAATTTATTTTAAGGGGGTGCTAATTATCATTAGTACAAAAATATATATAAAAGGTATATTGCTTTTTACATGTTTAATTTCTATATCTATAATATTATTGGGATGTAATATTCAAAAACAAAGCCAGAATCAAATTAAGTTTGGCTCTTTTGAAAAAAATAATATCAGCAGCTTTAAATTACACAATGTAGGGTCAGAGCAAAAAGAAATTAAAAATAAGTCAGATAGGAACAAGATAATTGATTTAATTAATAGTGTGAGTATTACAAAGTCAGGTGTAGAACCCCGCGCTGGAAGTCGTTGTAGTGTTACAATAACATACTCAAACGGACAGAAGTTTTCAATAAGTTTTTTGGCTTCAACTATATATTATTCAATTGGTGATAAAGAGGGGACTTTTTATGATATAGATAAAAATATTGTTGAGGATTTAAGTAACTATTATGATAGAAATTAGATACATAGAGTTAAATATTAATTTATAATATTCATATTTAACGTCATAACAGGCACAAGCCAGTAACTCCATTCTTGATCTATAGTTTATCGAAATGGAGAATACTGTCTTATGGGTGTTTTTTACATGAATCGTTGCATTACGTTTTCGATATGATATGTTACATTTAACGACATTTCAGAAGGAAAGTCTCCTACTTCTATAAGTGGGGGTTACATGCTACAACAAAAAGAAAACTTCAGTGGGAATCTAAATCTCCTTCTGAAGTCGTTAATATTGCAGCTTCGAAGAAGATAAACAGCTACGCAGGTGATGATTTAACTTATTAAGGGATTGTTTTTCAGTCTAAGAATATTGTGCAAGAAACTTAGCGGAGGTTAATCCAATATATTTGTTGTTCTTTACCTTCATGGAAATTTCCGCCTGTTAATATACCACCGCAACTCATCGCAGTCTGACTTGAAGCAATATTATCTTTATCACAGATAATCATTACTTTTGGAATTTTCATATCTTTTGCAATTTCTAAAACAAGTAATAATTGTTGCTTACCATAACCTTTTTTTCGTTCAGTTGGACGAATGCCATAGCCTATTTGTCCTCCATGTTTTTCTAATTCATCAGTTAAAAAGTGACGGAGTTGAATAGTACCTATAATTCTATTATCAGATTTTCTTACAGAAAAGAATGTGCTGGCATGAACATTATTGCGAAGTTTATCTTTCTCAATTGAAAGAACAATTTCAAGCCATTCATCAAAATCATTATAACGGGCTAGGCCACAACTACCATTGATATTAGTTTCCTCAAAGTCTAAATACTCTTGTTTGTATTCCAGAATTTTTTCTTCTAAAACCTTTGATGGGTTTACTAAAATTAATTCACTCAATTTAATACCTTCCTCCCTATATTATAAATAATATGCAGTTCGTCTTATTCTAGGACTGCAAAACAATTTATAGATAGATTGTACCATTTAATGCCATAAAATAACATTCAATATACTAAAGCTTATAGTGAATAAAAACAATACATTCAACCGAGTAATTGCTTAGTTAAATTTAACTGACTGCTTAACAACACCTATAAATCAATGCTTGTGATGCAAAATCATCGCTAAGATTTACATTTGGAGAAAAAAATACTAAAGAACAACCAAATTAATACTTTATAAGTATTAA
The DNA here is from genome assembly GCF_011065975.2 of Clostridium sp. FP1. NCBI lineage: Bacteria > Bacillati > Bacillota > Clostridia > Eubacteriales > Clostridiaceae > Clostridium > Clostridium sp. FP1. The sequence continues at coordinate 47,299 of NZ_JAAMNJ020000003.1, forward strand.
TATTAAAAAATGGATTAATTTTTCAATAATTACTTGAACTCCCTCCCTATGTATACTAAACTATACATAGGGAGGGGGTTCATTATATTATAGTTAAGAGGTATTAAAATGAAAAACACTGTTTTTAATAAGGTTAAATATAAGCGTACTAGTTTTAATTTCACACAAGAACAATTGGCAAATATTGTAGGTGTGACACGTCTTACGATTATTTCTATTGAAAAACAAAAATATGAACCATCTATAGGGTTAGCAATTAAACTTTCTAAAGCATTAAATTGTAATGTTGAAGACTTATTTATGTTAGAAGGAGAAAGTTAAAATGACTTATTTATTTCGTTTTTTATTAAAGATAATTTTACTAGTTATTCTACTTTTAAAAAGCTTTTCTATGTTTAATTATCACTTATATATTAGTGGAAAGGGTGGAACTCAGGTATTACTATTATTATCAATTATTTTACTGATTAACTTAATATATGAATGCATTTTATTAAAGAAAAAGAATACTTGGTATTATTTAATAAAAGATAGTGATGAAAGAACTCAAAAGTTTGCTTTCAAGGCTGGGTATATTACATTCTGGATAAATATGATTGGAATTTCACTTATATTTATTTTGTATTCTTCTCAGAATACTAACACAGTAAAACCTCTTAATCTTGTAGGAGGTTTATTGGTACTAGAAATTCTAATATATAATATTATTAAATATTATTATATTCATAACGAATTAAGTTTAGGTATGAATATTGATAGCGATACCAATGATAAAAATAAAGTATGTGAAATAAAATCAGTAAATGGAAAAATTTCAATAGGTATATCAATTATTCTTATACTTCTTATACTAAATCTAATTTTTGAAATTATGCCTATAAGAAAAATAGAGGGTCTTCCTATATTACTGCCTTTATTTATAAGTCCAATTGGAATTTTATTAGGTATTATTCCATTAAGGATTCATAAAGATAAACTTGCTTTAATTGGGGTAATAACAAATATGTTACTATGGTTGGTTCCAATTGCATACTTTACTATTGGTACACTTATATTTGGACCTTAAGTCTATAGATTTAATCTACTATACTCTGATATGTATTTTATTTAGGGGTACGGCAACATAGCCATCAAGCTAAGAAAACTCCATTCAAATAATGGGTTACCACCCAGTCAATTCTTCCCTTATGCACTCATTTTGGGTACATAAAGAATATTATTCTTTATGCCTCGCTAACTAGATGACATCTATACCCCCTTCAACCAACAATAAAAAGCCAAAATAATAAAAACACTAATAATTAGTATAAATACTTTGTTGCTAAGTTTTATTTTATTATATTTAATGTGTTCGCTAAAAAACTGAAATATTAGATCAATTAGTATAATATAAATCCCTTCTCCCATAATATTAAATTTTCAATGCCAATAGTATACTTCAGTAAAAGAGATAACCCCATGCTATTTCTTTTACAATAATTAAAGAAATTATAGTTCTATTTTCACGTAAAAACAGCCTCAAGACAATAGCCTTATTTTTGATTTATAGTTCATCAAAAATGAAAAATGCTGTCTTGTGGCTGTTTTTTTACATGTTATCTATACTAAGAGAGCCTGAAATGAATAATCCAGACTGAATCTACCTAAAGATAGTAGTATTCTCTGCATAAAGACTTATATATCCACAGTCTAAACATACATATTTAATTATTTTTGAACTTGGTGGATTCAATGAGAATTTATTTCCAGTATCTATTACGGTAAATGCTCCTTTTGTTACAATATTTACTTCTTTTAATTCTTCAGATTGACAAGCAATACACTTTTTATTCATATGAATATCCTCCCTCATTAATATAATTAGGATTAGCATACAACAAAACAATATCATCTACATTAACATATGTATAGGATAATTAAGCGAACAACATAAAAATCGTATTATTCGGTACTTAATATGCTTATATGCCATTCAATACAATTTTTATGTCTTTCAATACAATTCTATTGACAATTAATTAATTGTTAGATTTAACATATTTTTACTTGTATTTTTCTTCTATCTTCTTAACTTCTTCAATAATCTCTTCAACAGTTTCCTCTAATTCCTCAGCAACTTTTTTATACTCAATTTCAAATTCTTGATTCTGATTTTTCATAAAATACATTAAAGCATAATAAGTGGGTTTAAATTTATCCTTTAGTTTAAATTCAATTTCATTAAAGAGTTTAAATAAGGAGTTGTATTGTTTTTTAGCCATTAAGAATATTAAGTATTCATTAATAATCTTATTATATTCCTCTGTACTATTAGCCAACTGTAAAAATAAATGGGCTTTTTCTAAAGATTCTTCTATTAGATCATTACAAAGTAAGCTTGCAGCTAAAGTATAAGTAACATCAAACTCATTTTCATATACTTCTTTAGTTTTTAATGTATTCATATAAATAAGTGCTATTTCCTCTCTACTGCACCAAGTTTCAAGAAAATGTACAAGCCATTGCACCTTATGTTTTTCTTTTTTTCCGCCAAACCTCATTAGATACCATATGTTAAAGAATCGTTCTGTGATTTGGTACATATAATTTTTCTTATTTATAGCGATTTTAGTTATTACTCCGTTTTTCTCTAATTGATTAAGTTGGGCTGATACTTCTTTGCTTTGCATTCTTATTTTGCCCGCTATCTCTTTTGTAGTTATGGCATCCCAGTTTAAGGCTATAACATCAGCAATCTCCTGCTGCACTGGAGATAAATTATCCATTCTGTGTTTATAAAGAGGTGTTACCCTATCTAATAATGTTTCTAGTTCTTTAAAAGCATTTCCACCGCTATTTACAAAAATATCAAAAAGTAATATCATGGTTCTTGGCACACCACCGGTTAGCCGTCTTAGAGCTTCTATTTTTCCTTTATTACTTTTAAGTACCTCATTTATATCCTTCTTATCGAAAATTTCACCTAATTTCCCAAGAAATTCTTTGGTTTCTTCTGCATTTAAGCCTTTTAATCTTATGGGCTTAAAGAAGTCATAGAAGGGTTTACCGTAATCAAAAGTAAATTCTAAAACCTCAGAGGATGCTCCTATAATTCGAATTTCTGCAGAAGTTAAGAGGATTTCTCTAAGTTTTTGCTGCTCCTTAAGTTTAAACTTCTTTAATATATCGGAAATATTATCTATAAAAAGTATTAATTTTTTATTTTTTTCTTTAAGTTTTTGCTCAAGGATTTTAAAGCATATATCTTCGTAGTCATCGAATTCTGAATATTTTTCCATTTCATCATAAAGTCCTAAAAACTCACTACCCTCCATTTCAAGATGCTGTGCTGCTACCTCCCAAAGTTTAAATAGTTTACGGATATTGTACTGCTCCTCAGGAAATATAACAGGAATAAGCCTCTCTTTTAATTCCTTATCTCTTTTTATTTCAAAGTATATTCTTTTTAACAAGGTTGTTTTACCATAGCCTCTTTGAGCTTCTATGATGTAATGTTGTTCTGGGTATTTCATCTCAGAATTTTTTATATCTTTAAAAATTCTTTGAAACTCTTTTTTCCTTACTACAAACCTATCAACTAATTCCTGCTCTGTTAGACTATTAGGATTATAAAGACTTAAACTATTAGTTTGCAATTTTTTTACACCACCACATTCTTAATATAGGAGAAGTAAATGTATATATTTTTACATCCTCATCATTATTATTTATATATCCGTCATCTACAAGAGCATTTATAAGCTCTTTATATGTTTGTTCAAGATTATATTTCACAGCTAAATCATGTATTTCATTATAGGTTATCTTCTTAGTTTCACCCATAGATATTATGTTTAATAGTTCTATAATGAACTTGTAATCATTATTTTTGTACACGCTAAGCCTCTCATGCCAACTGCTAAATTTATTATTTTCCTCTATCATACGTTTAATTGCTATATCAACTGATTTATTATATATAGCAGGTGATTTCTCCTCATCATAAATGTCCTGAATTTTATCCATAGCAAGTTGAATATAAAAAGGGTTTAACCATTTAATTTCGTAAAGCATATGGTTTATAGTATTATCGTCCATTGTAAAATCAAGCCCTTTAAGTAGTATATTTATAAAATCTTTTCCTTCTGATAGGCTTAGCGGGGTGACTTTTAATATATCCAGATCATTTATAGACTTTGAAGAGTCCATTCGTCTTGCAATGCTCTCAAGACTTATTGAGCCAGTATATATGAATTGAAATTTAGTATTTATATCACCGTTTTGTCTTAAGGCCCTATTACTTTGAAGAAGTTTAACTGCATATATGGTGCCTTCTTTTTCTTGAATATTTTGTATGGTTTGAGCAAATTCATCTATCATTATAATTAATTTATGTCCTTCTAAATCAATAGATTTCATAATTTCTATAAATTTTTCATAATAATTGAATTCAACTTTTTTGCCAAACTTAACGGAGTCTATACCAATTTCATCTATGCTTTTAGCAAAGTTTTTTATTGCATCTTTAAATATGTTTAAAGCTTTATCCTTAATCTTTATAGAATCACAATTTAAAATAGCCTTTACAATTTCCTCATAATACTTATTTTCACTATATACTGACTCAGTGATTATATAGACTACATAGTATTTATCATTAGGATTATCTTCTATATGCCTCATCAAAGATGTTTTTCCAACTCTTCTTGGAGCTGAAATTATAATACTGCTTTCGGAATCAATTTTTCTCCATAATTTATCTATTAAAATAGATCTTTTAAAAAAATTATCTCCTCTTGCAGCTTGGCCTGTTATAATTTTCATAATTAGCACCCCTATCGTTATTCCTTATATTTACAATAATACTTGACAAAAATTGTTTTGTCAAGTATTTTAACAAAAATTTTCTTGTCAGATTTATATTGTGACCTCAAGATAATTTCTAATAACCAGTTATTGAATTCTAAAGAATTTTGATTTTACTAATTATAATAATTAAGAAGAATTTCTATCCGCAAAAGAAAACTCTTCCCCACATCAATCATCTGCAGGATATAAATCCTATGTAGAACTTGTTAATGAAATGAAGGAAAGAGAAAGCAGAAGTAAGCTTGCAAATGATATATTAAAACATGCATTAGGTATTACATAAATTAATATAGTTTTTAATATATTAGAAATTATATTAATTATAAATTTAACTAAGCAATTATGCTTTTTAATGGAACCACTTGTGGCAAAAACCTTAGAACATCTACATAATAAAGCTCGAGTTTTCATTAATAACGCGAACTGTCAGTTATTTATATTTTGAGCAATAACCTTGCAGGAGTGAAACCAAAAGTGCAAGGAATTTTATTTCTAAAGATAATTTGTTTACTTTATCCAAATCTTCTTTTTGATGTATCCCATTTATATTCATTTTGTATTCCACGTCAGGCGAAACCACCATAATAGCATAATGTATTTATTTTGGAGATTAGGAAAGTATATCTATTTTTAGAAAACAATCAAAGATCAGAAGGATTATAAATACATTTGTGGAATTACAGTTAATAGTTTTTATCAGCTCACCATCTGAATACAAACCTATTCATTATGCGAAGCAAGAATACTTTATATTAATTGGTATTTGGGGGTGAAGGTTATATGAAGGAAATATTGAGAGTTTGCACCTTACTCGCTGCTTTTTTTGCTATGGTACTAGGATTTTTGAATATGATAGGGATTATTACAACTCAATGGGCTTGGATAAGTTTTGCCGGGATTTTACTAGCGATTTTAATGAGTCGTGAACAATTTTCAATAAAGGGAGAACCAAATAAAACAAAGAATGCTCGTATTCTCGGAATCGGTTGGTTACTGACTGGTGCTGTGAGTCTTTTAGCGTTTATAAAGAGTGTTTTAAAATAAAAATTATAATCATTATCTTTAGCAATTAATATATCATATTCTTATATGTCGGTGCGACAAGAAGTCGCTAATTAGTAGTGTTTAGTGAGAAACTGCGTTAGTTACTAAACGTATCCCCGTTCGAAACTGCACCCCCAGTAGCAACAAAAACTGTTTCAATTTTTGTAAGGGGTCTGCCTAGCCAACAAATCCGACAACTGAGATATGTAATAGTTTTCAAAAATGGTATTTAATTATATGATTTTTCTACTGATTAAGTCGCAACTGTAAATAATTGCGACTTAATGACAAAATAAATTTTCGGGGGAAATATTATGTATCAATATTATAAGGGTTTGATTATTAGAGAAGGAGCAGATGGGCTTAAATCGGATATGATTAAGAGAATGTACACCGAGGTTGGTTGGGTGGCTTCAAATCAACCACAATGGCAAGATGAAAAGTACGAAATCTGATGCGTCAAATATAATTGAAGGAATATCAAATGTAAATACTCCTTTTAATGTATGACCATCATATGGAAGGAATATTTCCGAGAATTTGTTTCCCATATATGGAATATAACTTTGGAAATCGGGTGACATACTTCTTAATATAAGTGCAGATAAATTAAACATATTAGGTTTTTTATTTTTCAAAGATAGTATTACTGCGGGGTGAGCTAATGTAAATGCCACGTATAAGACCTCCCTATTTAATTAACATAACCGTATATTTGAAATTTGCGTACTAATTTTGTTCATTATTATTTTTTAGCCTATCTGTTCTAATTTATTCATCCACCAATCTTTATCAAAATATAAATGTCTAACTAGAACCATAACAATATATTCACTGTTCACTTCTATAATCTGAGATGTGCCTGTATATACTAGATCTATATATAAGTTAAATGGTTTAACTTTTCTTTGCACTATATTTTCAAACTCATTAATATATGTATAGATTCTTTCATCACCAAATCCTTCAAGATATGAAAGTGCATTTTTGCCTCCACCAACCATTTCCCACCATTGTATAAAAAGTTGCCATGAATTTTTACAGTATTCTCTTAATTCACAATAATATATATTCGATTATACCGTTATTACCATAAATTATGTATACTTACAATTGTTTTAAAATGTGTAATAGCCTCACACTGAAAGTAACTCAATTGGTATTGTGTAAATTTAGTATAGTTTTATTTAAATAAATTATCATTTTGCTTTTTAGTTTTTGAGTCCCTATATGCAAGAAAACCTGTAGCAATTTAAGGATAAGCTGATTCTTGTGTTTGATCAGGGTAATCCTGATTCCAGCCTGTTTCAGACGTATTATGATTACACGAAAAAAATGTTTCAGAGATGTAGCTCAATTATTAAAATAATCACTTTAACATTGTTGAAATAGAAACAAAAGTGTACTATAATATTGTTAATACACCAACAGGTGGGAGGACAAGATATGAACAAAGAAGAACAGGTTTTAATGGGTTTCAGGGACATATACAACAAGACGGTTTCGCTTAATAAGCCTAAGATGAAAGACAGTTTTAAGGGTTATAACTCTTTTGAAGTACATTGCATAGAATACATTGAAAGAAATGTAGATTCCAACGTGACAAAACTTGCGGAGTCCTTTTATGTGACTAGGGGTGCCATAAGTAAACTAACTAAGAAGCTCATAAAAAAAGGCATTATCGAAAGCTACCAGAAGCCAAATAACAAAAAAGAAATCTATTTTAGGCTTACGGAGCAAGGGAAAGTAATTAACAAAGTCCACGAGGAACTGCATAAAGAGTTTCAAGAGCGGGATAAAGCCGTATTTGAGCAGGTAACAGAGAAGCAATTTGATATCATGCTTAGCTTCGTGGAAAAGTATAATAGGCATTTGGATGAAGAAATAAAGAAGCAAGGTATAGATATAACAAATCGAAATGATTTTGAATAATGGGCTTGTATCAAAAATTAGCCTAAACGGGGCTGTATCAAAACGCTTAAACATCAGCATATGATACAGCTCCATTTTATTGTTGACAAAGAAACAATAAAATGATAAAGTAGTTATGTTTCCTAGGAAACATTTTTTTTTTAGAGAGGTGGAATTTTAAATGCGTAAAAATTTTTTGTGGATCATTGTGGGGATTGTGCTTATGAATGGAATCGGGATGACGGTGGTGTTCCCGCTATTGCCATTTTTACTTGGCAACTACTTGCCCGCTTCGCAAATAGTTGTAGGAATGAGTGCGCTGGCATCCGTTTTTGCGGCTTGCACTTTTTTTGCAGCGCCAATATTTGGGGCACTAAGCGATCGCTACGGTAGAAAAAAGATTTTAATCATTAGTTTACTCGGATCTGCTATAGGATATATTCTGTTTGGTATCGGTGGATCGCTGTGGGTGCTCTTTATGGGCCGGATAATTGATGGATTAACAGCAGGCAATATCAGTACGTTGTTTGCTTACATTGCTGATAGCACAGAGCCGCAGGAGCGCACAAAATGGTTTAGCTATATAGGTGCTGCCATGGGAATAGGATGCATGATAGGGCCTGCACTTGGAGGTCCGCTTGGCGCCATTTCAATTACACTACCGTTTTTCGTTACTGCAGGTATAATGCTACTCTCCACTATTTGTACCTATTTCTTTCTGCCGGAATCACTGTCTCCTGAAAAACGATCAACCCATTTTTCCATAAAAAGTTTCAATATCTTCGGTCAGTTCAAAGATATTTTTACCATGAAAGAGGCCAGATCGCTTATCATCGTCGGAGGATTTTTCTATGTGGGACTCGGAATCTATCAATTCAATTTCAGCATCTTCTTAAAAGATATTTTCTCCTGGGGGCCTGCGCTTATCGGTGGTATCTTTACTATTATTGGAGCCTGCGATATTATTTCGCGAGCTGTGTTATTACCACGTCTTCTTAAGAAGTTCAGTGAGCGAAATATTGGTATTGTTGGTCTTTTCGGACTAGCACTGGGACTTAGTCTAATAATTCTTAGCGTTCACATCACGTCTCCAGTACTTATTATTGCTGCGGTTATGAGTATCACACTAGGCGAAGGATTGTTCGATCCGTCCTACAACGGACGACTCTCAAAGTCTGTAGATGAAAATAGCCAAGGAAAATTACAGGGTGTAAATCAAAGTTTGCAGTCCGCTTACAGAGTTCTTGTTCCTCTTACAGCTGCTGCTATATATTCATTCAGTCCCGGCATTCTATATGGAGTGGCAACTTGTGTTATGATTGGATCGCTCATTTTATTCTCGAAATTACAACCGCAATATACTTAAAAATTTTATACAATCTAAGAAGTAAAATTGCATACAACAAGGTTATATGCAATTTTAAAGACTTTGATGATAGTTCTGATTACAATTTAATAGATAATATGAGACCTTTGAGGGAAATATTGCAATAATTTATAAAAATTAGAATTGTATTTACTATAATGATATACTAATAAATAGGTCGTAGATGTAAAACAATTTAATAAATAGTAATTTGATGTACAGGTTATTTAATAATCTTTCAGACAAGACAAAACATAACACAAAAAGTCGGGAACAACCGCTTGAAAAGAGATAAGATATATGTACAGACAGGGGTGATGATTATGGGGTGGATTGAAGGAATCGGTGAAGCTATCAAATATATTGAGGAGAATATCACTGAAGAAATCGCAATAAAAAATATTGCAAAAAAAGTACTTATGTCGACCTTCTATTTCCAAAAAGGCTTTGCAATGCTTTGTGGTTTTACGGTGGGAGAGTACATCAGACAACGCAGGCTTACCCTTGCCGGCGGTGAGCTTGTTTCTACTGATGAAAAAATCATTGATATTGCACTGAAATATGGCTATGCCTCACCAGATAGTTTCACAAAAGCTTTTACTCGATTTCATGCTTGCACACCTACTGCTGTTCGAAAAGATGGAGCAATGATTAAATCGTTTGCTCCGCTGAAAATCAAATTTTCATTGGAAGGCGGTTATATTATGGATTACAAAATTGTTAAAAAAGATTCGTTTACTGTCATGGGCGTATCAAAGGTATTTAAATATGATAGTGCAACTACAGAAATTCCACAGTTTTGGACAGAGCATTATCAAACAGGAAATGGGAAATTTGTATGCGGAATGTACGGAGTATGCATAGATGATAGCATGGGTTCAGATGAGTTCGAATATTTGATTGCAGACAATTATAATCCGTCCATAGAAATATCTAATGGTTTTGTTACAAAAATTATTCCTAAACACACCTGGGCTGTTTTTGCCTGCAATGGCGCAATGCCGAAAACTCTGCAAGATGTGAACAGAAAAATCTTCTCAGAATGGCTGCCTAATTGCAGTGATTATGAAATTGCAGCAGGTTATAATATTGAAATGTACACCAATACGGCTGATTATCCGCAAGGTAATCAAGACGAAAACTACTACAGTGAAATTTGGATTCCTGTTAAGAAAAAATAACTACGTAAAGGATCACAATTCGGAGTTCATCAAATTCCAATTTGTAAAGTTGATGTAGAACAATTTTAGATTTAGTTTTTGTCGTATCTTTCGCATAGTGTGACTTAAATCCTACCTTTTTCATTTTTAAGGAATATGTTTAAAATATATTTTAGAGTAATTAAAATACCGATATATTCAAAGAATTCTTTGAATATATCGGTATTTTGGTAATATATGTCTTAACGTATAAAATCCGCGTTTTGCGGTTACTACCCCAAAAAGTATTATTTTTCATGGCACAGTTTAGAAAAATCCAAATCTATAAGTGTTTTTTTATTTTCTATACATTCTTTTCTGCAAATCATATATTTCTTTACCCATGGGCTGCAACTATCAAAAGTTTTCCAATTATATAGCATTGAATACATTATAATTTCTCTTAATTTTAAAAACAATGGTAATTTCGTAATCCAATAATTATCTAAATGATTTTCCTTGTTATAACCTTCTAAAAAATATTTTATAAAGCATCTTGCATCTTCTTCTTTTTCATTAGAATCATAGTTTTCTACATAAAAATAAAATAATTGAATAGAAATATCATTTACAAACCAGCCATATTCACAATCATCAAAATCAAAATATGTTATTACATTATCAGAAACGTTAAAATTTTTAAAATGAATATCAGAATGAATAATTCCGTATGAAGAATGATTCTTAGGTAATTGATTTAATTCATTTAATGTGTTATAAAACTCTTTATATATAATCGTCTCACTTTTGTCAACAGTTATGTTTATGTAATTTAATAAATTTGAATTATACCATTGAGGTCTATAAAAATATTTTTTATTTAAATTGCATTGTTTTGATAAGTTATGCATTTCACCTGTGAGTCTTCCCATATTTTCAAATAATTCTTTATTTCTATATTGTTTTTTTGCATATATACCATATGCTTTTTTAAAAGCTGTTATAAAAAAGTCATTGCCATCTACAGTTACAACTTCAATTAGTTTACCATTAAGAGATTCTATTGCACTAGACACAGAAACTTTATTATCAGATAAGAAACTAATCCAATCTAATTCTCCATATATGAACTTTAAATTTCTTCTTTTACTATTTGAAACTCTAAGAATATATTCTTTATTGTCTTTAGAATAACTGTAGACAATATTTTGATGACTTATAAGCTTTTTTAAACTGTTTCTGCTTATTCCATAGCGGTCTAAACACGCATTTATAATCTTATTATTAAGCTCCATTATATTTTTATCTCCCCAATACAAATTATTCGTCTGAACAATATAGTGCTATATTTACTATAAATACTAGCCAATTTTTTTAATAGCATCTATTAATTGAATTGGCTCATTTATTACAAATTTATTATTAGGATATTTACTTCTGTCATATCCCCAACCATATTCAACTAAAATTATATGTTCAATCTTAGCCTCTATTGCAGAACTATAATCAGATAATCTATCACCAATTACTATCACTTCATTAGTTTTAAGATTATATTTTTCAAGTATAAGTTTAAATTTTTTAGATTTGTCGGTTGTACAATTACCATCTATAAAAGAAAAATATTTGTATATATTATACTTTTTAAGCTTTTGTATAACTTCTTTTGTATAATTTGAAGATATTAAGGTTAAATTGTAATAAGTATTTGCCCAACTTAAAACATCTTTAATTCCATAAAAAATTTCTGGATTTTGATTTCCTATCTCTTCCCCAAAAATTTCCATAGCTTTTTTTTGTTCATCTATGTCCATGCCAAGATTTTTGTAACATTCACTAAAATTAGCTCCATATGATTTTCTAAATTCGTCAATTGAATCAGGAATTTTCACATTAAGTTTATTTCCTATAGTTTTATATATATCGTAAACAGTAGGAAGTGAATCTACTATTACACCATCGTAATCAAAAATTATTAATTTAATCATTTTTTATCTCCTCCCCCAATAATTTAGTATACTTTTAAAATCACTTATTTATTTGGGCATTGCATAAAATACAGAATCCCATAGATTTGAGTTATAATGGACATTAAAATAAATAGTAAAAAACACCACAGGAATGCACCTATGATGGTTTTTAATTTCATCAACTTACATATTTTGTTTATATTCAAAAATATCATCTATAGAAACAACAGTCATATCATGTTTTTTAGCAAAATCAATTATCTGTGGCAATTTCATCATTGTTCCATCAGCATTTGTAAGTTCACACAAAATTCCTGTTGGTTTATGTCCTGCTAAACGCATAAGATCAACAGTACCTTCTGTATGTCCACGTCTAACTAAAATCCCTCCTGTACGTGCACAAAGCGGAAAAACGTGGCCAGGGTGACATAAATCTTCAGGTTTACAGTCATCTTTTACAGCAGTAAGAATTGTAGTAACTCTATCAGCAGCGGAAACTCCTGTAGTTACGCCTTCTTTAGCTTCAATTGAAATAGTAAATGCAGTTTCATATTTACATGTATTATTAGGAACCATTTGAGGTAAATTTAACTCTTTAATTTTATCCTCTGTTAAACAGAGACAAACAATACCGCTGCATTCTCTAATTAACATAGCCATTTGAGGCACAGTAAGTGTTTCAGCAGGAAAAATAAGATCTCCTTCATTTTCACGATTTTCATCATCAACAAGAATTACACCTTTACCTTGTTTAAGAATACCCAATGCTTTTTCTACACGTTGTAAATTATTACCAAATTGATTCAATAGTGATTCATTCATTAAAAACCCCTCCAAATTATAATAAATTTTACATAAAGCACCTAAAGTTTTATACTGTATGTGTATTATCTTTCTGTGGAATTTGGCTATGACTGCAATATCACACTAGCATATCTATTTTATATATGCTAAACAGTTATCTACAAATTAACTTTTTTGATTATATAATGATGGCTTGATCACTGATCATTATGTAATAAAGTTAGTTTTTATTTTTAACACATTTTCCTAAATTACACCACAAAAAATCCCCTTAAGCAGCCTTAAGGGGATTTGAGAACACAACAAATATATATAATAAAAACTACGTATAATTGCATTCACCTTCTTTCATCCAGACTATACTGTCGGCTCCGGAATTTAACCGAATCTGCCTTACGGCTTGCGGGCTATACCGCCGATAGGGAATTTCACCCAACCCTGAAGGATACTTTATATAACTTTATTATTAATATACCATTTACATTATTCCTTGTCAAACCAAAAAATCAAATTATAACCATTAAAGAGAAACTTAAGTTAAAATAGTTTCTTTTCAATGGGACATTGGTATTAGGGGCACTATTGGCGTGTTTACAACGAAAAACTAATAATATGCAACAGAAACTTACCCATTATTAGGATATTCTGATAATTTACAGGAAAATTAGGAGGAGTAGTATTTTGATAAACCAAATCTCGCACCATTGGTGCGAGAAATTAGTTGGAGCAGAGCTGAAGCATAAAAATATAGCCCTTGTGTAGCAAGGGCTACAAAGTTTTTTTGAAAAACTTTTTCTTAAATGCCCCTGGACAACATCACAGCTTAAATGTTATGATAATATTGGAAAGGTAGGTGGGGCACAATATGGACAATATTATTATGGCATCCTCCGGACGAAATTTCACATCTCAAGATATAGATCTTATCAAATGGACACGAAAAAAATATTCGCATTTATCAAGAAAAGAATTAGCAGGTACTGTATGCGAGTTTTTAGACTGGACTACGCCAGCTGGAAGAGCCAAAACACCTCAATGCGTAGCATTTCTAGTGGAGTTAGAAAAAGCTGGGATTATTGAATTGCCACCTGTAATTATTAAGTCAAAAAAAGTATCAGTATCAATAATACCGAATTTTTATATAGATACATCCTCTATTGTAGGGGATTTAAAAGAGTTTGAACCAATAAAATTAGAGATTGCAAGAGCCGGAGCCCAATTGAAACTATGGAGAAAATATGTTAATGATTATCATATGTTGGGAGATAGGCAGGTATTTGGTTCTAGATTGTACTATTTTGTTAAAAGTGGAGACAAGAAGCTTGGGTGTCTTGAATTTTCCGCGTCAGCGTGGGCACTTAAACCACGTGATGAATGGATAGGATGGAGTATTGAAGATAAAAATGTAAGGCTTCATTTCATACTGAATAACAGTAGATTTTTAATATTTCCTTGGGTTAATATCAAAAATTTAGCAAGCAAAGCATTGGCTTTATCTATAAAGCAAATTCAAAAAGATTGGCTAAGAGAATATTGTTATGCGCCAGTGTTATTAGAGACATTTGTAGATACTTCTCAATTTGCGGGTACATGCTATAAGGCCTCAAATTGGACTTATTTAGGTGAAACCAAAGGTCGTGGCAGAATGGACAGAAAAAAAGAAATGCAGCTACCACCAAAAGCTATCTATATGTATCCACTGCAAAAGGATTTTAAGGATTGTCTTAAAGGACTTAAACCATGCAAGGTGGTGAACCCTGATGAATAGAACAGAAGAGCGACACAAGAAAAGAAAACAGGAACAAGACCTTAAAATTAAAGAATTAGATAGTTATCAGTGGAGATTAGTTAGACAATAAAACTCGCATTGGTTCTTAAGGGCTACGCCCGTAGGGAGGTGGAGTGAAATGAATGCAAATGATTATAGCCACTCTTTTGAGGGCATTTTTGTCGTTCATTTTTTTACTAATGGCTAAAAATAATAATATAATGAAGGTTACTTTAGCAAGAATAATTACGCAAAATTAAAAACAATACCAGTAATTCATAATTTAACATGAAATTAGTGCTTTTAAAAAAAATCATGCTTCAGCTCTGGCAAAAATAGTGAAAGGTGGAAGATATCTAAAGTTTAAATTATGCAGCAGTTGCCCTTACAAAGAAGTATTTTTTAATATATTAAATAGAATTTTCTACATACCTATATAGGTTCATTTGATTTAATAATTCATTTGCAAAACTTAATAATTTAAATAATATGATTAAAACAAATTGGTGAAGTGTATACTTTTTAAAATGTAAATATATGTATAATCATATTTTATGTGATTTCTATCCAGGAAACGCGATTTTTGTAATGAAAATAAATAATAAAACTCAAATTCTATGTGTTTTTAAAATTAAACCCATAAAATTTAAGTTCATGAATAATCCGGGTTTATATATCAAACATTAGAGGTAAGATATCTCTAACTCCTTTTCCTGTGAAATACATATTATCTATATACCCGTTAGGCCAATACCGCCGCGCTATCGGTTTAGTGCTATTCTTATAACTACAATTACTTAAAATGATAAGCAATGTAAATTAAAGTTTTTACTGCATCTCTTTTATGTACATAATATTTATATCATCTACTACTCATCAGCTGTAATGGTGTACTTTGATTCCCAAAGTTCAAAAATGTAGCATCCCCAAGTGCAATAAGCACCTTAGTAGAATGATGCCTGGTTTAGGTATATTTTATAGAATATTCTTTAAAATGCAATATTAATTTCAATATATATATCGTAAAATATACTCTCATAAAATGGTGTTTTTTAATAAAAATCCTTCATAGATTAAATATGAAGGATTTTTATTACTTATATTTCATTTTTATACTGCAAGTCTAGTCTCGCAATACTGCAAACCCTCTACCTAACCCAAATTACTTTGCATATAAACTTCCTTTTTCTGATCCTCTGTTATGCCTATATATCTTAAAGTTTGTGTTTTAGAAGAATGATTAAATATATCCATTAACAGCTCTATGGTTGTTCCTCCAGTATAGGCGTGGTAACCAAAAGTTTATAGTGATAGGTAAGGATTTGATATTATCTCCACCTTTTCCCCCACCTCACACCGTACGTGAGACTTTCACCTCATACGGCGTTCCAACAAATTGTATTATATTTGATTAAATAACTGAATTTCCTACTAACTTTCTTAGAGAATTGACACATTTTAAACCTTTATTATCTAGCCTTAGTATATCCATATACTTATTTATGGTATCTTGTTTGGTTGCATGTACTAATTTATGAGAATCGGCACTTAACCATACAAGGTTCTTATATTCATCAGTTCCACCTAAGTGTTTAGGGTTCTTATGATGACATTCCATTTTCCAAGGAATTAGAGAGGTTTTTGTTATGTAACATATCCCTCTTTGACCTGCCATAAGTGATAATCTATTGTCGTTATATTCGGTGGTATTGTTACCCATTTGGTTACGTAGTAAGTATTCTATATGCATAGAATATTTTCCACCTAAACTTGCATGGATATGCTCCCTACCTTCCTTTGTATAACTACATATTTCTCTCCTAAAGTTCATTGGAGGTTTTGTTCTACAACCATATATCGGGAAAATAGAGACTCCATGTATTGTGTTTGGTTTCCCATTGAGAACTTATCCACCAGTCCAACTCATTTAATACTACATTAGATAATAGAGGGCTAATAATACCACCTTGAGGCGTTCCTTTTGTGGGAATTCCTTCACCTTGTATCTCTGATTTAAGTATTTTACCAATGATGCTTAGTAAGCTCTTATCTTGTATGCCCATATTCCATAATTGTTTTTTTAACTTTGCATGATTAACATTATCAAAAAAACCTTTTATGTCTATATCTACGACATGATGTAATTTAGATGCATTTATGAGAGACATACATCGACTTATAGCGTGTTTCGTAGACCTATTTGGTCTGAAACCATAACTATGGTTATGGAACTTAGCTTCACATATTGGCTCTAATGCTTGAACAATACATTGTTGCATTATTCTATCATCTATACATGGAATACCTAAAGGTCTAGTTTTGTTAGAGCCTTGTTTAGGTATTTCCACTCTTCTCACACTTTTAGGGTGATAGTTTGCAAACTTCCTTTGTATAAGTTTAGTAAACTTATTATTATCCATAGCTTTAAAATAGGAGATATCTTTGTTATCCGTTCCAACAGTAGTTGAACCTTTATTACCTTTAATATTCCTATATGCTAATTGGATATTTTGCTTCGAGGTTATATATTGCAGTAGATTAGTAAAACTTTTGCCTTCCTTAGAGTCTTTATACAGATTGTCAAATACGTCTTGCATATTATAATATTCATTATTTCTTAGCTTCTGTCTTTTCTCTAATTTAAAGTTTTCCTTCAAGTCAATTACTACCCCTCACGGTGTTTCATTTCTCTTAGTCTTACTCGAACCTTGAATTATTCAGTATTTAATTTTCAAATAACAATTTGTCTAGTGGCTATTGCTAGGAGACCGTTACAGAATCCATTGTAGCTTTATGCCACCACTTTCACTTGGATTAAGATAAGTTATACGTGCGTTTTCCTTATCACTACTTCATGGGGAATAAACCCTCCATATTCCAAGCTTCCCTTGTTCCGTTATTACTATCTTTACATATATATCCTTAGGTCATTGGTATAAGCCTTGTAAGCTTGATAATGCCTGTAACATTATATGGATTTTCATATAAGAAAATCTTACTCATCCACACTCACTAACACATATGTGTTATACCCATTTCTGAATATTCACCATAAAGACCCGTACATTCCCAATTTCGTCAGTTCTTATGAACTTCCTAACCATAAATATTTTATAGACTCCCGGCCTATCATACACTCGACCACCTCTGGTTCGCTATTCGTGTAGGCATGGTATTTCTTCTACGTGCGGTGTACTCTCAGCCGACTTCACCGAGCTTCTAACATTTAGGTGTTTACTCACCACCACGCTAGTCGGAGACTTAGAGAAAGCATTTCAAGGCGTTACCCTTTCATTCTACTTTTTGTTATAACAGTTCTAATTTTTGAATTCAATCAACTAATTAGTCTAAGCTTTTCACTTAGAAACAAGTCGCACTTCTCATAGTATGGGTACCAACCTCTCCGGATATTATATTTCCTTTATGATCCCTTTCAACCAGGCCTATCATTTCAGCAGCATTATTTAATATGTACCAGGCATGTTGACGAGATATTGGTTTGTTTTCTGATTTCTTACTACAAAACACGTACATATCTGGCAGCACTTCCTCTAAACTGTCCGCATAGCCTTCAATTAGTTTACTTACTATGGATCCTATGTAAAACTTTTTGGTTTTTGAAGTTTTCTTTTCTGTTATTGTTACATATTCTTTGGCACTCATGGTTTTGAAATTCATAACATCATCAAAGGTTAATTTTAAAATATCACTTATACGAAGTCCAACATTTATTCCAAGAATAAATAGAAGCTCATTTCGAAGACTCTGATCTCTTAAATAGGATCTCATAATTCTTATGGTTTTTAAATCTCTTATAGGTTCTACAGTTTTCATTTTACATCTTCCTTTATATTCTATTTTGTTAAATAGTTAACAATTACTAAATTCATATCTAAATTTGTTAAATATTGTCGCATGTATTAGGTTTTCAAGGTAAATTTATATCATATCTTTTCGCAAATTAGAATTCCCAGTTTTTATATTACACAATATATGAAAAATAGTCAATATGTAAGATTAGAGGTAATTGGTAATTTACAGTTTTTTACAACACTAGTATTTGAGCCATTTCTTATCTGACATAACCCGCTTGTGTCAGATTGACAATATATTACAAACCATTTTCGTATTTGTAATATATGTAAATACATTATTTGGTATTATTTTTTAGAAGATATTTTTCATGTATTATTATTTCTTTAATCTTAGCTTTAAATAGATTAAAAAAATGATTTAACATTTGTTACAAAATATGTATAATAGATATATGAAATAAAAAGGGTGGTGTTTATACTGGAGAGTTTAGTTGAAAAAGCAAAGAATGGGGACAGAAAATCTTTGATGGATATTATTGAAAGGTATAAGTTTTTGATAATTAAGTTAGCTGGAAGTTACCACATACCCTCCTATGAATTTGATGACCTGGTTCAGCATGGATATCTTTCTGTTATAAAAGCAGTAAATCTTTATAACCTTAATAGCAATACTTTTGATGGTTACTGTATACATGCTATTAGAACTAATTTTAAAGCTCTTTTAAAGGGAGAAATAAAACACTATAGAGAAGTTCCAAATGCGGAGCCTATACGTCTCGGCGTAGCGTGTGAGTATGAATTTACATTAGAGGATGAAGTAATAGCTTTTGAGGAGGCCCAAAGGCTTTATAAAGCCTTAGAGAAATTAGATCCAGTTGAAAAAGATGTTGTTGCCAGATTTTACTTACGCTATGATAGTCTTCGCGAAATAGCCTGTGATGGTGATAATAGTTATACTCACTATAGAAAGGTTAAAGATAAAGCTTTAAAAAAACTTAAAAAATATATTTAAAAGATTATAGGAACTAATTGAAATAAGCATATATATTATCTATAGCGGTGAGGGAGGTGGTGCGTCATGTATGATGCATTTGTTAAACTGGTTAATACAGTTGGCTTCCCTATAGGTGTGACAATATATCTGCTTGTTCGATTTGAGAAGAAAATTGAAGATCTCAATAAATCTATTTCTGATTTAACTGCAGCTATATCCACCGTTATAGGAAAATCTCAAAAGTAAGGGTACCTAACTTTGGTATCCTTATTTTTTTATATATTATTCAAAGCAACAATAAAAATAACTTATTTCATTTTTTATCTACATAAACTTAAACCTCTTTAATATTAAAAATTGTCCTATTACTAAAAACACCAATGATAATAATACAATATATATGCCTGTTTCTATTGTTTGTGGTTGTGAACCAAAATTATAAATGTTAATAAATGACAATACTTTACCTTGACTTAATAGTTGAAATGTACAATAACCAATTACTAGCCCTATACTTACACCTGTGTTTGTTGTTATTAAAACTAACATAAAGCCTAGGCTAACATAAAAAAAACTTTGTATAATTAATTGAATAAAGACTGATTTAATAATAACAATATCTACACCGCATAATAAGATTATTATATATATTGTTATTATATATAACATATAAAATGATAAACATCTACCAATTCCTATCCACCAACGATTTATTGGATAAGAGAAAAAAACCTCATTCCCATCTTCCTCCACTAAATTGTAAAAACATATAATACACCACCAAGCAGCAACCACTGGAAGTACAGCTTGTAGTGCTATACTAATAATTCTTTGATTTTCAAATAACCTGCAATACATAATTAACAAAACATCAACTAAGAAAGGGATATAGGCACTTTTCCCAAGTGCCATCCATTCATTTTTAAATAAATTTTGTTTTTTCAACTAACTAAGTTTAAATATATTTCTTCTAAAGTTGGTTGAACTTCCTTAGCTGACTGATATGGTTTATGTATTGATATTACTCTTAATTTATATCCAGTATTTGTTTTATTTTGCTGAGTAATTTTAAGCTTATCTTGTAAATTTAAAAATTCATCACTAGATATCTCGAATTCCCAGGATATCCCTTTTGAAGAATTCTTAATTTCTTCAATTTCCCCCTCTAATATAACTTGTCCTTTATTTATAATTGCTACATTTTCACACATCATCTCAACATCTTCTACAATATGAGTAGATATAATTACAATGTTAGTACTACTAAGCCCCTTAATTAAGTTTCTAAACCTCATTCGTTCTTCGGGATCTAGTCCTGCTGTTGGTTCATCAACTACAAGTATTTTAGGATTTCCTAAGATAGCTTGAGCAATGCCTACTCGTCTAATCATTCCACCAGATAACTGTCCAATTTTTTTATCTTTATGATCCATAAGATTTACCTTCTCTATAACATCAATAACTTGATCATTTAAATCTTTTTTAATTCCTTTTAGGACTCCTATATGTTCCAGTGCTTGTATTATTGTTAAACTTTTATACAAAGAAAATTTTTGAGGCAAATATCCAATTATTTTACGTACATTATTTTTATTATCCCAATTTAAATCTCCATAGGTAATTTCCCCAATATCTTGATTAAGTACTGTGGTTAAAATACGCATCAACGTTGTTTTTCCTGCTCCATTAGGTCCTAATAATCCATAAATACCAGGCCTTAATACAATATTTATACCATTTAATGCTTTGTTTTTCCCAAAACTTTTAACTACATTATCAATTTTTAGTATCATTATAGCTCCCCTTTATTTTAATTACTTCATTAACTTTTCAAGATCATTCCACTTAATTTCGGTATCAGCATATGCCATTTCTAGCCAATCATTAAAGAATTGCTTTATTCTATTATTATTATTCGTCATAATAAAATCACTTAATTTTTTATAAATTTTTACTCTATCTTTCTCATTAGCCTGTTCATAAATATTTACTCTATCCAATAACATATTAGCACTTGATAAATTGCTATTTAAATAGTCATTTTTATACCTATTGGTACACCAAGTTATATATGAATGAGTAAAAGCCTCCTTTATGTAAGATTGCTTATTATTCCAGTGATTGTTGTATATAGTTGATTCTAATACCCAGTTTATAGTAACATCTGGATAAACGAGGAAATCACCTTCTATATAAGCTTCATTAATCGATACAATACAATGGTCACCAAAATTATAAATACCATCATTTCTGAGAAACACATTTGGTAAAAACATATATGATCTTACTTTATTCTCATTGCCTTTAATTATATTGAAATCATTCTTAATAATAGTCTCATTTTTTTTACATTGTTTAATCATCTTAGGAACATATTCATTATATTTTTTATAAGATGCTGGGTAATAAAAATCAATATTTTCTTCTGTTTTTCCCTTTTTTAACCATCCATTAACCATAGTAATACCAATAGGTGATTTGCCTTTCCAGTGATTAATTCCTATAGCCTCCAAACTACATATAGGTTTTCCAGGACCTTCATATGTAATTTCATATTCAATTGGCTTCTTTTGTTCATTGTAATTAAATGAAATATCATAAATGTCATTTGAATTTGTAACAATAGCTGATTCATTTCCTATAAAGGGAATCCATGCAAAGTTAGTAGGCAACATCCATGCATTTGTATCTTGGTAAAAATAATTTACTGGTAATCCCTTATAACTTATTCTTATATTAAAGTCTTTATTAACAATAAATTTATTTAAAATTTTTATATTATCTTTTTCACGTATGAATGCAACATCATTATTGTTTATCTTTATTGTATCTATTTTAAACCCTTGAAATAAAACAAAATTTATTTCATTTACTGTTTTAGTAGGCTTTATATTCATGTCTGCAAACATTGTTATATCATTATTAATATTCATTTTAATATTAGAATTTATTATCTCAAATTCATTCTTATCTTTTTTTATATTTTCTTCAATACTATACTTTTTTTCAATATCATCCATAGTGTAACGGTAATAGTGCATTTTCACATATTTAAATGATATGGTATAACTTACTATAAGGATAATAACAATAGAAATTAGACTATAAACAGTAATCTTTTTCTTTAATTTATTTTTTTGATAACGGCAAAATAACATTAACAACACTATAACTAAACAAAGTATTAATAATAATCTTATAATCCATAAATCCTTTTGCATTTCATACCCAAAAAGAGAATTCATGCCTTTATGTGGATCCATTTGCCCTATATTTATTGTCATAAAATAAGGATGTAATACTATTTTAAATTGATCTAGTAATGGATCAATTATCCCCATACATAATGGCCCTGTTAATAAACCAATAAGTATAATAAAGAAATATGCTAATTTAGAAAAAAGAATATTCCCCAAAATAATTCCGAAAGTACCGCTTATAATAAAAGGTATAACCCAATATAGGAAAATATATTGAATTGACGGAAAGTAATAAATCATATCTATATCTTTTAACAAAAAATAGGATATGATTGCAATATCTGATGTAATAAAAATAATTCCTGCTATTAAAATAAGATTTATTATTTTTGATATTTGTTTTAGCACATATCCATTAGGTAATGTAACCATAAGTTCATCACAGTTGTTAGAATATTCATTTTTGCCATAAAAATAACCTACAAACAAACCTAAAAATATTAATATTTGTACCCAATATGCTGATAATGTTAATGATGTTCCAATTTCTTGATGTTCTGGCATTATAATTAATGTTTGTGTTAAAAGAATTCCTGTCCATAAAATCAATATTAAGTAGAACCACCAAGCTTTGAATGTAAATCTATTTTGAATCCTAATGCAGTCTAATAATTGCCTAACTATATCGTTTTTATATGATTTTCTATTCACAATAAAACTCTCCTTTTCTTGACTAATATAAAATGTACTTTAGAAATTTAAATAACTTAGGAAACACCTTAAACAGTTAATTATATAATTAAGACTTATGAAAATTTTTCATAAGTCTTAATGGTTGCATTATTCATGTATTAGTCGTAAAGATTTCCTGCTCCCCAACAACCCTTAGCTAAGGAGTTTACCGATACTAATGTTAATGCCTATAAAATATGACGTTAATAATCAGCACCATATCTTGCATTTTTACTGTGTTTTGGTTAGTTCTTGTCTTATTATTAGTTAACAAGAATAATGTTAATATTACATATATTGTAATATTAAATTAAACATAATACAACTATTTTCATAAACATTTGTTGCTTTATATTATATTTATTTTTATTTTTAATATATTGTAAATAATGATAAAAAAAACTATAAATTAGTTTTAATATGCTTTATAATTATGATAAATTACTATAAATAGTGTAGTTGAAAGGTGATCTATATGAAGTTCTTAACTCCAAGTGAAAAAATTAAAGAAACAAGAAAATATTTAAAAATGAAGCAAGAGGATTTACAAGATGAAAATGTCTCTAGAGGGCTAATAAGCATGATAGAAACAGATCAAAGAGCATTAGCTAAAAATGTAGCAATAAAACTTGCTGAAAAATTTAAACAAAAAGCTAAGGAACTGGATATTAAGTTTGAAATAGATGAAAATTTTTTATTACGTTCCCCTGCAGAGGATGCTGAGCTATATTGTTTAAAAAAACTTGAAGGCTCCATTATAAATGAAGAAATCATTGAAATAGCCTGCAAGTTTAATCTATTAGAAATTAAGGCTTCTTTTTATAGTAAGAAAGGAGATTTTTATCTAGCTAGAAAAGATTATGATAATGCGTTTATTAACTATAATAACTCTATGTCTATTTATAATGATAATAAACAACATGAAATTATTCCACACCTTTACTTCCAAATGGGAATTTGTAAAGCAAGAGATTATAAGTATAATGATGCATTGTCGTATTTTGATATTTGTGAGCGTTATTCAGTGATGTACAAGGATACGAAAACACAAAAATTAGTTTTATATGATATAGCTTTATGCTATAAAAAAATTAATAAATTCGAGTTAGCATTAGAAACTATTCAAAAGTATTTACTTTTTTCTAACAAAAAAGATAATTTTTATTTTTATGCTAATTTTCTTAAATCAAATTGCTATAAAGCTATTGGTAAATATGATATTGCTATAGAAATTTATAATTCCTTACGTGCAGAGCTTCCAAAACCTGAAGATCCTTTATTAGGATACATATATAATAACTTAGGGGTCCTATATTTAGATAAGGCTGATTTTAAAACCAGTTTGGAATGCTTTGAAAGGGCTGAAAAGATTAGGAATGCTGTTGATAAAAATAATTTATGTCATACACTTATAGATAAGTCAAAAGTCTTTTTTAGTCAACATTTTTATGCTGAGGCAATCAAAATAATAAATTTAGGTTTAATAAGTGCTGAAACTTATAAAGATTATGAATACTTATTGAAGGGTAATTATAGTCTTTTACATATATATGAAAGCATAGATGACATCTCAAATTTAAAAAAGATTTATTTAGTAATTGCTAATTTATTAAAGGATAACAATAATTTTAGTGAACTTACCTTGCTATATACTAAATTGTCGCTTATATATTTAAATGAAAATGATATTGAAAAAGCAAAAGAATGTCTTATTTTGTCACAAAAATTATATGAATAAGTTGCATTGTTCATGTATACTATATATATGGGGGTGAATATTATTATGAAAAATAAATTGGTAAAATTATTAAGCACAGGGATATGTTGTATTATGGTTTCTTTATTAATATCAACATACATACCACAAAATAGTACAGTAGCATTAGGTTCTAATTCAATAGCCAAAAGTAGTGGTACTATTCTTATTGATGATCCACCTTTTCATTAAGCTTAAAATAGATAGGATTTATAGTAATTGCCATTAGTATTTCTATATAATAGTTATTAAGTTGAACTAATAATAAAGTAAGGGTACCAGTTTAATTTAGGTATTCTTATTTTTTTATATATTTTTCAAAACAACAACAAATATAACTTATTTATGTTTATTATCCTTGTTGTTGTTTTATAGGTTTAACAATATTTAATAGGTAATTCTAAGTTAGTCATATCAACGTGTGTACTTAACTACTACATTTTCATACCGAAGTACTACACTGCTTTTTTATTGTAGTAGCATTCACATTTCCTATCATTATATTTATAGTTTTTCAATTTCTTTCATAAGTTCTTCAACTAAATTTTCTTCTTTAACCTTTTTTATTACTTTTCCCTTTTTAAATATTAAACCCTCACCATTTCCTCCTGCTATACCAATATCCGCTTCTCTAGCTTCTCCTGGTCCATTAACAACGCACCCCATTATAGCTACCTTAATATTTTTTTCGCAATTAGCTAATCTTTTTTCTACTTCCTCAACTATTTTTATAAGATCTATTTTTGTTCTACCACATGTAGGACAGGATACAAACTTAACGCCTTCTTCTATATGACCTAAAGCTTTAAGAATTTCACGACCTACCTTAACCTCATCCAAAACATCCCCAGTAAGTGAAACTCTTATAGTATCACCAATACCCTCTGATAAAAGAGTTCCTATACCTATGCTAGATTTTATTGTTCCACGCCACAAAGTTCCAGCTTCTGTAACTCCTAAATGAAGAGGATAATTTACTTTTTCAGAAATCATCCTGTAACTTTCTATCATATGCATCACATTAGAAGATTTTATAGAAATACCTATATCATAAAAATTCAAACTCTCTAATATTCTTACATGCCTTAGAGCACTTTCAACCAAGGCTTCTGGGCAAACTTTTTTATATTTTTCTAAAATGTCCTTTTCTAAAGAACCCGAATTTACTCCAATTCTAATAGGTATATTATTATTTTTTGCAGCTTGGGCTACCATTTTTATTTTATCTATGTTTCCAATATTACCAGGATTTATCCTTAATGCAGCTACCCCACTTTCTATAGATTTAAGTGCTAATTTATAATCAAAATGTATATCTGCTACTAGAGGTATATGAATTTGTTTTATTATATCCTTCAAAGCCTCTGCCGATGCTATATCAAGTACAGCACACCTTATAATGTCACAACCCGCTTTTTCTAAGTTAAGGATTTGATTTACAGTAGCATCTATATCTCTAGTATCTGTATTAGTCATAGACTGCACCGATATCCTTGAATCTCCACCTACATAAATGTTTCCTAGCTTTATTTTTTTTGTAATTTTCCTATTCATTAATTTCATCTCCTATAATCTAAGGATATTATCAAAAATTAAAAGTAAACTTTTATTAATTTTTTTGAACTTATATATAGTATAACAAAGGGTTTTCAATTTTAAAAACGAATTATATTAATAATAACAATCGAAATAACAGATAGTAACTGGAGGGCTTTATGAATTTTGAATCAATGGAAACCTTTGTTATCCTCTCAGAGAATGGAAATTTTACCAAGACTGCCGAGCTACAATATTTAGTTCAATCAACAATTTCAAATAGAATAAATGAACTTGAAAAATACGTGGGGAAAAAATTATTTGTAAGAAACAATAAAAATGTAAGACTCACAAAGTCAGGAGAGGCCTTTCTACCATATGCTAAAAGGATGATTATGTTAAAAAAAGATGGAATAATAAAAGCCAGATCTGTAGGAGTATATGAGGATAGATTAGCATTAGGATTAGTTGATTCAATATATAAGGGTATTATATCGCCAATAATAAAAGAATATTTTTTAACCTTTCCCAGTATCGCGGTAAAACTTAAAGTTAATCATTCAGAAGAAATTATAAGACTATTAGGTGATGGTATATTAGATATTGGATTTGTTTATACAAAATTTAAATCAAGTAAATTTGAAGTTATTGATTTTTTAGAAGATGAAATAATCCTAGTGACAAGTCCTAAAAATAAAATAGTACTTGAAGAAGAAATTCTTTACTCAGATTTAATACACTTACCCTTGCTTTATGCAGATTTAGGAGAAGATTTTTTTGAATGGTTAAGTAAACTGTTTGGAAATAGTCCTTTATTAAAACTTTCAGTTGATGAACCTTCCTATGTAATTGATTTTGTTAAAGAAGGCTTTGGTTATGCATTTGTTACTAAATCCGCTGTTAATAGTGAGCTAAAATATGGAGAGTTAATACATGTAAAAATAAAAGATTCCATACCACCCAAAAGGCAAATATATATGTTAATTAATAAAAACAAAAAAAATTCCATTGCAATAAAAAGTTGGTTAGGAATAATCAATGTTTAATAATTTAAATATTAGTATTAATAAGGAACATTCATTTTACTTAGGCAAAAAAATAAACAAGAGCATTTATTTACACTCTTGTTTATGAATATCATACCTATGTTGTTATTATATATCTTGATAATTAATCAAATAAATCTATATGAGAAACCTTTATAGTATTACTGGCACTTATGCTTATGTTAAAATTACCACTTGCATTTGCGCCGATAATTCTAATAGTATATTTTCCATCTTTAGGTATAGTAAAATTTAGATTCCCCTTGTCATTTAACTCATTTTTTTTTGCTATAATATTATATTCTGAATTTAAAATCACAATGTAAAATTTGCCTTTACTGATTTTTGTATTATCATTAATAGATATTTTATTACCTTTGTTGGAGGTGAACTGCATTAAATCCCATTTACCATTAAATTTTTCAAAGTCAAAACTTTCATTATTTTCACCGATTTCATCATTTCCTTTATATCCAAAACTTTTTTCGGCTGATTTATCATTGCTTGATAAATAATTATTTGAATCAATATTCGGAAAATAATTCTTATATAACACTGCCCCTATTCCTAAGATTATTATGGTTATTAAGCAAATGATAATTAAAATACTTCTTTTTTTCATTTTTCTAAGCCCCATTTCTAAAATATTAGGTATATTTTTTAAAAAAACATATTAAAAATTTTATAAATAATCCCCAGCACATTTTACAATTATATCATAACTAACCATTATTTACTATGATTTAGAGTTGTTGAGCTATAAGCTATTTATCATCTTTATGTCTTAGCGTGGGTTTTGTCGGAAATGGTAGTTGGACTTCATATAGTATTCAATGCAATAATAAGAATAAATATGTTTATTCTTATTATTGTTGCTTTATATGTTTTAAGTGTTTTAAACACACCTCAAAGCATTGATATGACTATAGTTAAAAATTTAAATTATTTTATTATGAACTCTAGTTATGATTTAAGTTTAGAAGAACGTGCGACTTAACTGAATGCTTAACAACCTATATAACTCAAGGCTTCATTCAAAAATATGAATCCCGGATTATTCATGCAACACTAAAAAGCTATGCCTTACATAGCTAAAACACTGTATTCTATAAACTTTTAATTTTTCATGAAAAAAGTGATAAAAAAGTATATGCAAAAAGCCTCAAATTTGTTATGTTTAAGTTGACAAAACAAAACACAAAAACAAAGGAGAGACTTCTTACAATGAATAGTGTAAATGAAAAATCATTAGAATTCAACAAAAAAATTAAAATAGATTTTGAAGGTGGAAATTTAACATCAGATGCAGGGCTTTTATTATATAAAGAATTTGATGAAAAAATCGGCTTTAGTAAAACAATCAAAGAAAATATTTGTATTATAGATAGCTCAGCTGACGCTAGAACACATAAAAATGAAGACATTGCGATTCAAAGAATATATCAACGAATCGCAGGTTATGATACTGATGATAATGCCGATGAACTTAGACACGATCCTACTTTTACCAATATACTTGGTAAAGAATCATTAGCCTCTCAACCAACAATTTCTAGGTTTAATAAAAGGGTTACTGTTGAAACATTAAAAAGCCATGAATATATTAATGAAACGCTACAAGATAAAATTTATTCAGTTAGAATGCCAGAGCATATTATTTTTGATATAGATTCTACGAATTTTCAAACCTATGGTGATCAATATGGTTCAGATTATAACTCTCACTATGGTTCAAATGGATATGGGGTACGGCAACATAGCCATCAAGCTAAGCCACATTAAATAATATTGGACTATCACCAGCTACAATATTTTACCATTAATTTTTCTTTTGTGAATTTGAATGGTGTATTTTAAGTGCATATTAGTATTCAAATAATTTCATGTCACGCCAAAAAAACCACTATATAGTGGGAATATTCGCAATTTTATTAAATTGGTCTATGCTGCAACTTTAACCTGTGTTGATGTTAGTTTATAACAAACTCCGAGAATATCAAAAACAGTTTTCTTATCCTTTTTATGAGATTTCAGACCATTCCTAACTACATTTTCAAATATTAATTTTAACGTATTAAAAACTTTATTAGGAAATTTGATAAGCTCAAAATATATCCCATCAATATATTCATGAACTATTTCACAAGTCTTAATTTCACTGGCTTCAAGCCCTTTATTTTCTAAGGCTAAAGTCCTCATTTTAAACATTATAGCAGAGCTTATGAGTAGCAAAATAAGTTTCCCATAAAGCTGACATTGAAACCGTTCTATTTTAACTAACTTTACAACCTGTATACTAAATATGGATTTCCATGTTTTAAAAATTATTTCCACCTGCCATCTTAAGCTGTAAAATTCATGAACCTGTTTTGCACTTAAAACTTCTTCTGTAATATTGGTTATATAAATAGATATCCCTAATAATTCAATAGTATTATCACTTTTTTCTATACCCTTTTTCTTAGCGTTCTTCACAGATTTTTCTGTTCTTTTTTTCAATTGATCATTTGTTAGTTTATATAAAATAAGCCTTGTTTTTAGTGTCTTTTCCTTACCTACATAGACATCCTTAATTTCATAACGGTCCCCCTCTCCCATCTGTTTCATTATGTCAGAAATATAGATTCTTTTAAAAAGGCTTGATTTTTTGGGGGCGCCATTCTTATAGTACTCTATATCCTCATTGTCTATATATACAGCTATATTAGGTTTGAGTCTTGATATGAAAAAGGCTTCTCTATTTTCTATGTCCAAAAAATCTTCAAAGTTGAAATATCCAAGATCCCTTAAAATAAGATCCCCAGATTTGATAGTATCTCTTATTTTGCTCCCAAAAGTATTGTCGCTTCCAGAGCCAGCTCCTACTTGTATATTAAGAAGATTTCCAGATTTCAATTCATATTCTAGTTGTATTTTTACACCTGAAGCTTGAGAACAGCCACCAGATCCAGGGTAAATATCTTTATAGCTTTCTGGTACTTGAAAAGCAGTAGAATCAAGTATTCTTATTCGTTTGAAATGTTCATCCCATACACTTGGTATACAAGTATTATTTGTTATTGTTTGGCGCAACAGATTCTCAAAAATTTTCTTTAAAAATTCCACGCATTTTTCATTTAAACGTTGATCTAATGCTTGATTAGAAATAACTATTCCTATTTTGGCACTAAGTTTTGTACATAAGGTAACAAGTGTATTATTCGCAACCTCTGCATCCATAAAGCAGCATAAGCAAACGAATTCCCATGCGCGAATTTTACCTTTTCTTTTCACAAAACCTGTTTCTCTTGCTATTGCTTCAAGCTCCTCTTTTGAAAAACAACTTTTAAGTTCAGCTGCAAAAAGTTTCATATCTTTATCCAATTTTAAGTTTTCTTCTATCATTTGTAAATTACCCCCATTGATGTGTTTTTATTATCTTTCAAATAATAACATTTTCACAAATGGGGGGCTTTATTTTTATAGAATTTTCTTAGCTTGATGGCTATGGGGTACGGCAACGATTCGTGCAAAAAACAGCCACAAGACAGTAATTTCCATTTTTAATGAATTATAAATCAAAATGGTACTACTATTTTGTGGCTATTACAACATGAAAAAATAAATAGTTGAACTAACTAAAATTTTCAAATTATAAATATCTTCTCATTAATTTAAAACTTTGACCTCTTGGATCAACTAGCGGTTGAGTTGACATAAATAATAAAAAATTCGTAACATCTTCCGGTGTCTTAATTTATTAAGATTAATATTAAACTTATGCAGTTCCTGAGCTAACACTTTTGTTAACATCCATAACCCCTTAAGCAACACCCCATCTATATTGCAGTTTTGATAAAGTTTTTATAACTTACGAATTGGGGACAATAATGCAATTGAAACCTCAACTCCCTTAGAAACAGCGGCAATCGCGAATACTGCAACTGGATTGATTGAATTCGAAACTAAACTACCTACCATCATGCCAAGCGGCATAGCTAGGCGTGTAAACACGCGAGAGAAACCAAGCACTCTTCCTAACATATTCGAAGGAATAGTTTCCTGACGTATCGATGTCGAAAGCGTGTTCCATGCCACATTGCAGATTGTAACGATGCCAAATGCGATTCCTGGACTTAGCCAAAACCGGCTAACTAATGCATACAGAAAACCACATGTTCCTACAATTAAGAGTATAGGTATAAGTACCCCCCTTCGAAAGTAACGTTCCAAAGGAACCACGATAATACTTCCCACTAAACCACCAAGGCCAAGAAGTGCGTAGTTGTAGCTAATTTGGGCCGCATTTAAATGGAGTGTGGAGAGGAGATAGAACATTAAAACTCCATAGGCTGCACTATACCCAAAGTTGCCAATCATGGCCTGTAGGGAGAGAGTTAAATTCAACTTGTCGTGAATTAAAAAATGCAGTCCCTCCCTCATTCCACGAAAAATATCACTTAGTCCCGTTTTCGTAACCGGTTTTACCAAGGTCTGTATTCTCCATATAGCCCATAATGTTCCTGCGAAAGATACGGCATCAAACCATAACGTACGGTAGCCTCCAAGAGTGGTTATCATAATACCGGCAAGAAGAGGACCAATTAAATCGCCGGCTTGATTAACTAATTGATACGATGCATTTGCCTTAGTAAGGTTTTTATTGTCTATTAAATGGGGGATAACAGCTACAACCGATATGTCAAAAAGTAATGACAACCCTGCCAAAAGAAATGATATAACATAAAGTTGCCAAAGTTGCAAAATACCCAACATTTGCATTAATGGAACTAAAGCGACTAAAATCGCTCGTGTTACATCAGCGAACATCATCAGTCGTCGACGATCCCAATGATCAACGCACGCACCAATGATTGGACCAAATAACACAATTGGCAATACACTGACTGCATACATTGAACCCATAACAATAACTGAATGTGTTAGTTCATATGAAATCCATGGTATAGCAAAAGTGTAAAGTGCGTCACCTAATCTCGAAACTAATTGTCCAATTAGAAAAATACGAAATTGAAGTGGCAACTGTTTAGATATAGCCTTGTCCAATCGGTGTAGAAGTAGTCTTAGAATTGAACTATCCTCATTTTTCAATTCTTTAAAAGATTTATTATTCACTTAATCACCTCTTATTGGGATCTAGCCAACATTTCTCTCAAATCACACCAACAGAAATAAAAAATAACTTTAAATAAAGTGATAACAATACTTCTACAACTCTGACATATAATTTTAATTTTAAAAAAAATACCACTCCGCAAAGGGATACCTTTATGAAGATGTTATAAATTTTTTACTGATGTGATTCAGAGTTATGTTGGCGGTACCCCTTATTAATTACTTCGCATAAGTAATTAAGTCGTCATATTCCACTGTCCCGACTTAACTTTCAAAAATATTATACCACAAGATACTATTTTTACAAATTTATAACTGTCACAATAAGTAGGGTATTTGTGTTAGTACAATTCTATGTCACAAAAGTACCTATTTTATATTTTGTGATAGCACAAAAGTAATGAGGGTGTTTTTGTGACAGATACGGTATAATCTAGCTATAAAATTTTTATGAAAGAGGAATTACGCTATGTCTAAAATAGGTTATGTACGAGTATCTACAATAAATCAAAACACAGACAGACAGGAAATAGCATTATCAGAGTTAGGGATTCAAACAATTTTTATTGAAAAAGCTTCAGGTAAAAATACTGAACGGTCACAATTTAAAAAGATGATGGGATATATTAGAGAAGGAGATATATTGTATATAGAAAGTATATCAAGGCTTGCTCGCAGTACACGTGACTTGCTTTCCATAGTGCAGCAACTTCAGGATAAAAAGGTAGATCTAGTTTCTTTAAAAGAAAACATAGATACTGCTACCCCTCAAGGACGATTTGTTTTAACTATATTTGGAGCATTATCTGAGCTAGAAAGAGAAAGCATTCTTCAACGTCAGAGTGAAGGTATTGCAGCAGCCCGTCTAAAGGGTAAGAAATTTGGAAGACCACGAGTTGAAAATCCTAAAGATTGGGATAAGGTAATAAAACTGTGGAAGGACGGGGAAATTTCTGCAGTTGAAGCAATGAATAAGTTGAATATGAATCGTGGCACATTCTACCGAAGAGTCAAAGAAATATAAATTTTACAATTAATTTTACGAAAGAGGTGATTATTTTTGCCTGCAATGCACGAAACTGTATATCCAAGATTTAAAAGCAGTATTTCTGAAAAGGAATTAAATGATATATATACTCCCACACAAGAGGAAATTAAATTTTCTTGGAAAGTTACCCGTGGTGAAAATGCAAACTTTTGTTTTCTAATTATGCTTAAAAGTTTTCAAAGACTGGGCTATTTTGTATCTCCGTCAAATATTCCACAGACTGTAATACAGCATATTTCTAAGACAACGAATATCTCTATTTCTTCAGAGGTTATTGAGAATTAAAATAAATCAGGAACAAGACTCAGGCATGCTCAAATTATTAGAGAATATTTAAATATAAAACCTTATGGATCAGATGCCAGGCATCTACTAGTAAGAGCAATTGGGGCCGCCGCAAGAACAAAGGATGAGCCTTCTGATCTTATAAATGTTGCTATTGAAGAATTAATACGTCAACATTATGAATTGCCAGCATTTGATACGTTAGTAAGGGCATCAAATAGAATAAGAGTATCTGTATATAAATCTTTTTACCGTCAGATAAATACTCTACTTAGCGAAGAAGATAGAAGTAAAATAGATAACCTTTTAGAATCTGAACAAG
This sequence comes from Clostridium sp. FP1, assembly GCF_011065975.2. Lineage (NCBI taxonomy): Bacteria > Bacillati > Bacillota > Clostridia > Eubacteriales > Clostridiaceae > Clostridium > Clostridium sp. FP1. The sequence continues at coordinate 81,998 of NZ_JAAMNJ020000003.1, forward strand.
ATAATATATATACTTCATGGAACTTTCTAAAACAAGATCCTGGCACACCAACACTTACGCATTTAAAAGATTTAGTCAATTATATTACATGGCTATCAGTACAAAATGTTGGTACTGATGTGCTTGCAAATATTCCAGATAATAAAATAAAACATTTTGCATCTGAGGCAAATACTCTTAATGCTGCACAAATGAAAGCATTAGAACCTAATAAAAGATATACCCTTGCAGCAGCACTATTGGCTGTTCAATCTGCAAAATCACTGGATGATTTGGCTGAAATGTTTATTAAAAGAATGTCAAGTGTGCATAGAAAAGGAACAGAAGCACTTGAACTTTATAGGTCCAAAAATATTCAAATCACTGATAAATTAGTGGTGACGCTACGTGATATGATTTTAGCTTATAAAAAAGATGGAAGCGTAGAAGAAAAATTTGCAGCAATCCAATCCGTAATTGAAGAAAAAAGTGATGAAGTACTAAGCCATTGTGAAGCGCATGCAGCTCATGCGGGCAACAATTATTATTTATTCCTTTGGAAATACTACAAGAGCCATAGAGTGACTTTGTTTAGAATATTAAAAACCGTTACGCTCCACTCCACAACCCAAGATATATCCCTAGAACAGTCATTACAGTTTCTTCAGAAAAATGAAACTGTACGCAAAGAATTACTGGATGCAGTTAAAATTGAAAACAAAGGGAAGGCCACTGAAAATAAAATTAAGCTTTTAGACCTTTCATGGATACCGGATGATTGGTGGAAACTTATAACGGGATACAGTAACAGAAATATTTACCCTGATAAAATAAATCGCAGACATTTTGAGGTGTGTGTTTTCACACAAATATTGCGAGATTTAAAATCTGGTGATTTATATGTTAAAGGTAGTGATAAATTTTCTGATTATAGGGATCAGCTTATAAGCTGGGAAGAATATGAGGAAGAGAAAGAGTTATATGGTCAGCAAGTAGGACTTCCTGTAGATAGCCATGGGTTTATTGAACACGTGAAAAATTGGCTTAATGAGGAGATTTTAAGTACAGACAAGTCATTTACTTCTAATCAATACCTAAGAATAGAAAAAGGTATACCCATTTTAGGGAAGCCTGAAAAAAAGAAGTATCCTGATCAGTTAAAATTAATTGAATCATTGATTTCAGAGCGATTAAAGCCTATTAATATTCTTGATGTACTTACCGATACGGAGCACTGGATTAACTGGACAAAGGACTTTGGCTCCATTTCTGGTCATGATACAAAGATTGAAAACCCAATTGAAAGGTACCTTATAACATCCTTTTGTTATGGCTGCAATTTAGGACCTACTCAAACTTCTCAATCTCTAGAAGGTATTAATCGTAAACAAGTAGCATGGATAAATAATCGTCATATAACAGAAGAAAAAATAGAGCTCGCTATAAAAAACATTATAAATGCCTACAACTACTTTTCACTTCCTAAGTTTTGGGGTTCTGGTAAAAGGGTCTCAGCAGACGGGACAAAATGGGATTTATACGAGCAAAACTTATTATCTGAATACCACATAAGGTATGGAGGGTACGGAGGCATTGGATATTATCATGTTTCAGACACGTACATAGCTTTATTCAGTCATTTTATTCCCTGTGGTGTTTGGGAAGCAGTATATATTCTGGATGCAATGATAAAAAACGAATCCGATATTCAACCAGATACAATACATGCAGATACACAAGGGCAAAATTCACCGGTTTTTGCATTGTCTTTCTTGCTAGGCATTGAGCTTATGCCGCGCATTCGTAACTGGAAAGACATTACCCTTTATAGACCATGTAAAGATGCAAAATATGAACATATTGATGAATTATTTTCTGATACTATTGATTGGAATCTTATTGAAACTCATTTTCCTGATATGTTAAGAGTTGCATTATCTATTAAGGCTGGCCGAATTACAGCATCTACAATTTTACGAAAGCTTAGTACTTATAGCAGAAAAAACCGGTTATATCAAGCTTTTAGAGAGCTCGGAAGGGCTATTCGAACAGGATACTTAATGAAATATATCGGAAATGAAGAATTAAGAAGTATAATACAGGGAGCTACAAATAAAAGTGAATCTTTTAATTGCTTTACTAAATGGGTGTCCTTTGGTGGCGACGGAATTATCGCAGAAAATAATAGAGATGAACAAAGAAAAATAATAAAGTATAATCATTTGGTTTCCAATTGCATTATATTTCATAATGTTTTTCATATAACTCAAATTCTTCAGGAGCTAATAATGGAAGGTCATAAAATTGAAGAAGATACTAGGGGGTTGTGTAGTAATGGAACAGAAAACCGGTATAAGAACAGAAAATAATGATATCCATATTTTTCGAATTTAAAATCTCCAATATTACACAATGTACTTATTTAACTTTTCTTTTCCTAACTTCTCGAATTAGTGTTGACTTACTTATTCCAGTTATCTCTGTAACTTCTGTATATGAATTATTTTTCAGCATCTCAATCGCATTATTTATTTGTTTTGATGTATATATCTTAGGTCTACCCTCTTTAAAACCTTCTTTAGTTTTTGCAATTGCTTTACCTGTTTGGGTACGTTCAATAATTGTGTTACGCTCCATCTCGGCAACTGCTAATAGTGTAGTTAAAAAAAATTTACCCATACTTGTATTCTCTAGCAGTCCAATATTAATTACATGGACAGATATTCCTTTATCAAATAGCTCTTGAACTATGCTAATGCCTTCTACAGTATTTCTAGCCAATCTGTCTAGTTTCGTAACTACTAAGGTATCCCCCTGTTTTAAATCCCCTATCAATTTATTGAATATAGGTCTATCCATTGAAGTTCCTGTATACTGCTCTACTCTAATTTCGGCACCATCATATCTATATAGTATAGCCCTCGTCTGAACCTCTATGGAATGACCTTCTTTTAATTGTCCTTTTGTACTTACCCGTGCATAACCTATTATCACAATTCATAACCCCTTTTTAGCATATTGTTTTGACTGTAAGTTTTGACACCGCCCAATCCTTGATTATACGTAAGTGTTTTATCAGTGTCAATACTGTTAAGTTATGACATTGAGATTCTATACATTTTCTTATACATTAGAGTTATAGCCACTATTTAATATTAAAAATAAAAAGAGCAGAAATTTCTGCTCTTGATGTTGCGCAATAAAAGAAGATTACGAATTAAACTATATTCTTACTATTGATATAACTGGTGTATTTCATTTCATAATTTTTCCACGACATTGCACCAAAAAAAATACCATTTGCCCCAGATATTATTGTTGATATTAAAATATTTTCAATATCAAATATAAATTTATGCCTAAAGATAGCACTAACTGATACTACAACATTAATCAATATAATAAAATATATGCACCAAAATAAGGTGTACTTAAATTTCCCTTTTTCACGATATTTAGTCCACCGTATAAAATCTTTTTCTTTCAAGTTAATTCCCCCTAAAAAATTAGTTCGTCATAAATTACAGATGCGTCTTAATATCAAGGAATATTATACCACTACCGATAAGCTCCTTATAGGTTTAGATTTATCTAACTTATTGTCTCATATGGTATTTATAGAACATTTTATAAACTTGTGATACTATATAAAACGTTGATATAGTGGTTTGTGTAGTAATGGGACAGAAATGGCAATAGAATTACCGTTTCTTACCAAATAATTTTTTATCCATTGGTTGCAATGGTCTCAGCTTTCCAGATAATATTTCTTTTGCTGAGTCAAATGAATAATGCCCTACAATATTTATATGATCATAGCCAAGAGGAGAAAGTCGTTTTACGTCATCTGGATTCACGATATATCCTGCATTTCGAATAGCATCTAATGCTTTTTCCATATAGACTGTATTCCAGAGTATAATAGCGTTTGTAACTAACCCTAATGTATTTAATTGATCTTCCTGACCTTCACGGTGTGGTTGATGAATCTCTCCTTTTTTCCCGTATACAACAATTCTTTTAAGACCATTTTCCGCTTCTCCACGATTTAGCTGTGTCAAAATACGCCTGCGATAATTCTTGTCATCCAAAAATGACAGTTCGTAAGTGGTCTTAAAAATTCGTCCGAATTCGCCCATTGCACGACCAAGCATAGTTGGCTTCCCGCCTCTTTGTAACATTTTTACAAGACTTGTAGGATTTATGGTTCCAAGTTTAAGTGAACCAGCAACCCTAAGCATATCATCCCAGGACTTAATTATAAGGTCTTCACGTAATTTGTTTTTAGATAGACTATTCAAGACACCATAGTCTGCATTTGGATCAAATCGCCAGAGCCTTGTACCTCCTATATCAGCAAGACGTGGGCTAAAGCGATAACCCAATAATGCAAATAATCCAAATATAATATCACTGTATCCGGCGGTATCTGTCATTATTTCACGAGGTTTAGACGTTGTCTGTTGACCTAAAACCAATTCAAGTAAATATAAGGAATCACGGATAGTTCCTGTAATAACAAGTTTATTTAGTCCAACAAATTGGTCACTGATAAGATCATAACTTGTTATGCCACGTCCAATACCGAAATATCGTGGGTTGGGACCTGCATAAATAGTTTTTGGTGGTACAACAAATCTAATTCCATCTGCAGACGCAACATCCCCTCCACCCCATGATTTAGCTAAAGTCATCTTAGATATATGATCAGCAAGGACAGCATTTGCTTGTGTAATTGTCTCGCTGCGAAAATAATTTTGTTCAACCCATGTTAATCTGTCATATTCCAGTGCAGGTATGTCTGGCTGAACCACTGGTTTAAGTCCGATATTACATGCCTTGGCTATGAAAATAGCACATATGCTAACAGACAAATCTTTGATTCTAGAATTACCTTGGCTTATATGGGTAAACTGGTCTGTAAATCTGGTTAATGCAGTTATCTCCATTAATAATCCTGGTAAATCTGTATGAGGAATCAGAGATTCAACCTGCTTTCTCAACAATACTAAAGACTTTGGCTCTTCAAGTCGGTTAATGTGAGAGAGAACAATCTTTTCCTTACCCTTAACCATATCAACTCGAACGTCTGGATTATCATCCCAATTTTTAATTGTATTCTTGAATGCAATATCCAAGTTTTTCTTTAATGGATTCAATGATTCTTCCGCATTCGAAGGCCAACCTAATGTGCTTAATACCTTACTTTTAACACTTTCCCAAGCTGATCCCTGTAAAAGTTTGCTTCTTGGATCATTGTATCTATCACTTTTTTCTAGATAGATATCATAATTTTTAATACCTTCAAGCATTTTTTCTATTGCCCAGAAAGTATAAGGACAAGAACTTATCATCTCCCCTTTAAAAACAACTCTTTTCCAACTTGCTGAAATTCCCTCAGTAGGTGCATCCGCAAATTTATTTTTTCCAGTCTTTGACTCAACTTTCAAAAGAAAATCCCATGCAGCAAGAGCAGGTTGTCCTGCTGCTGATGCCCTAAATTTAATAGTGGCTAAAAGTGATGGAAGAAATCTACGAATGGAAGTATAATACCTAAAGAGTTCTTTGTATTCAACAGTCTGATCTAGGGGTCTCGTAAGCGTATCTATCATTCCAATGGCCAATTTTAACTGTTCTTTGGGTATGCTTGAAAATATGGTTTTTCGTATTGTTTCATCAGGTACCTTTTCATCCAACAACAGCAAACAAGCTCTACTGAGTTCCCGTGCTGAGCTGTCCAGATCTTTCAAAGAGCGTAGTCTTTCTTTTTCTCCTTTTCTGTTTGCACCATTGAATAAAGTTGAAAAATATCGTTCCATATATTCGATGATATCATCTTGGGAACTGGTAGTATATGTTATAGCGAACGCAACTAATGTTGCTATGCGACGTTCATCTGGCATCCTTTCAATGGTTTGAGCTCTAGCAATTGAAGCATACCTGGATAAGACTGATATCCTTCCTATAGGTATTCTGGATATGTTCCATTGATAAGATCCTATTGAATAAATTGTTTTAAATCGTTCAATTGCTTTTAAAAATCCAATAGGAGACTCATGTGTTACAGCCTGTCTAAGCATTTCTAAACCGGTTTTATTTTTAGCATCTACTATAAGCAAATTTTCAAGCATTTCTCGTTGATTCGCATCCGGAAGAGAAGCTAGTTTATGCCATAACCTTGAGGTTGCACGTTCACGAATTTGAGATATAAGCCTTTCTAAAACTGTAGCACCAGGCAATAATATTTTTTGTTCTATTAGCCTGGCCACAGTAAGGTCAAAAACAACACTTGGGCGTTCGGGTGCTAACCAAAAGTGATTATATAGCCAACGGACTAAACTCAAGTGGAAAGGTTGTTCTGTAAAATCATGGTAACCGTATGCTTGACGTATTTCTCGTGTATGATCCCATCTGCTTTCACTATAACTATATTTCTCCAGATTATTCTCACTTAATTCTAGCTGTTGAGAAATATAGTGAATAATATTAGAAGGTATTTTTAGTGGATTTGGCAAAAAAGTACCAAGGAACCTTACTGTCCCAAGCTGTATTGCAAAACCAATTCTATTATAATTGCCCCTATGACTATGCACAGCTTTTTTGTCGGTATCATCAAGTAAAAAATACACTGCTAATTGCTCATTTGTAGGGTCATCAATAAAATTTCCATATCTATTTATTTGTTCTTTTGTTAAAAATTCAACAGGCATTATCTACTCCTAAATTATATTTTGGCAATCTAACGTAATAAATAGTCTACTAAATTCTTTAAAACACTTGATGTATAACTGTTTTAAAAATCCTATGACAATAAAATACAAGTATTATGGTTATATCTCATATAATATAAAATTTTATCATATTTTACTAACAATGTTAAGTGGATAAAAGATGTTAAGTGGATAAATATGATCCGTTTATGATAATGTCTTACTATACCACATTTGATTATGTCCCAAATATGAAAACATTGTATAATAAACCTCATGACTAGAAATGAGGTGCTGATAATAAGAAAGGTGAATTTAACTATGGAAGAAATGGATAAGTACTCTACTATAAAAAAATTAATAGAAACAGATGCCAATAAAAAGCGAGCAGCTATTGCTCTCAATTGTTCGGTTAGGCATATTAACAGAATGATTAAGGGGTATAAAGAAAGTGGAAAGGAATTCTTTATTCATGGTAATCGAGGGCGAAAGCCCGCACATGCTCTTGATGCTAATACCAAGCAGTTAATCCTAGATTTATATTGCACCAAATACCCTGAAGCTAATATTACCCATTTTTGCGAATTGCTAAAAAAGCACGAGAATATAACGGTTTCTACTAGCACCATTCGTTCTATCCTTATGCAAGATTTCATCCTGTCCCCTAAGGCGAAGCGTGCTACAAGAAAAAGGATTAAGGCTGAATTAAAAGAACTGCAAAAAGCAACTAATTCTATAAAAGAAATTGCTAAAATTCAAAGTTCCATAATTGCTGCCGAGGATGCACATCCTAGACGTCCAAGATGTGCTTATGCAGGCGAAATGCTTCAAATGGATGCTTCGGTACATCTTTGGTTCGGTAACGATAAAAGTCAGTTGCATATCGCAGTAGATGATGCTACTGGTGCTATTGTGGGTGCTTATTTCGATCCGCAAGAAACTTTAAATGGGTACTATCATGTACTACACCAAGTACTTACTAACTATGGTATTCCCTACATGTTATTCACTGATAGGCGTACGGTCTTTGAATATAAACAAAAAAATTCCCCTTCAGTTGAAGAGGACACATTTACACAATTTAGCTATGCATGCAAACAATTAGGTATTGAAATTAAAACCAGTAGTGTTCCACAAGCCAAGGGACGCGTAGAAAGAATGTTTCAGACGTTACAATCACGCCTCCCCTTGGAAATGCGGATAAGTGGTATAAACACAATTGAGCAAGCAAACGAATTCTTAAACTCCTACATAAAAGAATTCAATGCTCAGTTTGCATTACCTGTTGATAATATCAAATCTGTCTTTGAAATGCAACCAGATATTGAAAAAATCAACTTAACTCTTGCCGTATTGACCAGTAGGAAGGTGGATAACGGAAGTTGTATCAAATTTAAAAAGAATTATTATTTGCCTGTTGATTGCAATGGATATCCTGTACATTATCGCAAAGGAACAGTTGGAACGGTAATTCAATCATTTAATGGCGAGATTTTCTTGTGTGTAGATGAGAAAGTTTATGCGCTAGATTTATTACCTGGACATGAACTCTCCTCCAAAAACTTTGATTTAGCAGTTCCCAATACCCAACCTAGCAAACGCTACATACCACCAATGAATCACCCTTGGAAACAAGATTCGTTTGAGCGGTATCTAAAGAAACAGGCTCACCGGAACAATAATGTAGCATAGAAACACTAAAAATCTGTTCATTTTAGATCTTTGAAAAAGACAATCTTCAAAGGTTTATTAAGTGAACCCAAAATATACTTTGATAATAGATTAAGAAACTGACCAATGGAAGTCATAAATAATAAAATCAAATTAATAAAAAGAAATGGATTCTCATCCATTAGCTACGCTAATATAAATAGAAGGATTCATACACATTTTCAAAAATGACCTTTAAGCTTTAATGGACCCCCAATTATAAGCCTACGGCTAAAAGATATTTAGAAAAGATTTTAGGAAAATTTCAAAGTAATTAAATAATCTTATAGCCACTTTGTGCAACATTCATTAAGTAACCCAAATTAATAAAAGCACCAGAAAAACTGGTGCTAATGTTTTAAATATTTGAGGACATTTTCAAAAATGCTTGACAGTGGATAAAAGATGTTAAGTGGATAAAAGATGTGATGATCGAAATGATTCACAAAATTTCAAATTTTGTGGTATTAGTGATACTGTGAGGTATATTGAAATCACTTAGGACGAATATATAGTACTTAATTTGAGTTTAAATTTATGAATATCATTATTTTCTATGCTTATACCGGTTTTCTGTTCCATTACTACACGACCCCCTACTATAGCAGCATTAAGCCCATATATAACCCAGCATATTAATCGTTTTGGGCGTTATAATTTAGATTTAAATCGGAAGCCACCGAATATAGACTATAATTTATCTTTTGCTATGGCATAAATGAGCAATTTACTACATTAGGGAAGAACGGCAACGTGATATATATGGTAATAACTGTCTTATGGCTGTTTTTTGCACGAATCGTTGCCGTACCCCGATATCATCCACTATTAATGTTTGATGGGCTGACAGGTGATTTAATTAAAGCGGAGCTTAGGTCAGGAAATGTCTATACTTCAAGGCAAGCAGTAAGATTTATAGGTCCTGTGCTTAAAAGATATGTGAATAAATATCCTAATACTACAAAGGTTATAAGAGGCGATAGTGGATTTGCTACTCCTGAGTTATATAAAATTTCCGAACAACTTGACACACTTTATGCAATAAGATTAAAGGTTAACTCTACATTATACAAATCAGCATGTGAATTTGCTAATGAAATGTCTAAATTGTGCAAAAGAGACTTTTGCTCATACCATGTTGTTTATGGAGAATTTAAATATAAAGCATCAAGTTGGGAAAAAGAGCGTAGGGTGGTTGTAAAAATAGAAAAGCCAGAAGATCAAATGTGCTATAACTATACGTTCATTGTTACAAATATGACATTACCTCCAGAATCCGTGGTTAAATTCTATTGCAACAGAGGTACTATGGAAAACTTTATAAAAGAAGGTAAACTCGGATTATCTTTTGATAAAATGAGCAGTACTACTTTTATAGCTAATGCTAATAAGCTTCAAGAAATGGTGCTTGCATATAATTTTAACAATTGGTTTCGAAATCTATGCTTAGATAAAACACCAATGAAAAATATGACAATTGAAACTATTCGCACAAAATTAATAAAGATTGCAGCAAAAATAGTGAAAGGTGGAAGATATCTAAAGTTTAAATTATGCAGCAGTTGCCCTTACAAAGAAGTATTTTTTAATATATTAAATAGAATTTTCTACATACCTATATAGGTTCATTTGATTTAATAATTCATTTGCAAAACTTAATAATTTAAATAATATGATTAAAACAAATTGGTGAAGTGTATACTTTTTAAAATGTAAATATATGTATAATCATATTTTATGTGATTTCTATCCAGGAAACGCGATTTTTGTAATGAAAATAAATAATAAAACTCAAATTCTATGTGTTTTTAAAATTAAACCCATAAAATTTAAGTTCATGAATAATCCGGGTTACTGTGTATAAGGACGTTTTAAAGCTGTATTTATTGTTATAACTCATTCTTTTTATATAGATTAAAGCAAAACTATCCTATATTATATCTTCTGCTATAAATTCATCTTTTACATATTTCTGTGCAAATCTTAGAGCCTTTAATCTGTGTCTAATTACAAGCTCTTCAAAAACTTTCTTATCGCCACTTTTGACTAGATTCATTATTGTATTATCGTCAATCAAATCTTCACCTCTTTGTGAAAAAACATATGCTACATATTTTAATATACTTCTTACACGTATAAGTTCATAAAAAGTTACACTATAAAAAAAATTTATGAGAAACAAAAGGAGCTATGTATAGGTAGCATCATTAAAAATGATATTTTATATGCTAAGATAACCCTCGTCCCATAACTGTAATGATAATTAATAAGCTCATAACTACTATAAGCTAATCCACAAGGCGACAGTCAATACCTTTTAAAGATTACATAAGAAATATTTAATTTATATGATTTTACTTATTTCAGCTATTGATTTGTATAAAGTTGGCTTTGAAATATCAAACATAATGCAAATGTCTTTGACAGTTGTTTTCTTTTGTTGATATAGTTCATAAATAGCTTTCTTTTTTGTAATATCTAGCTTTGGTTTCCTTCCACCGACTTTGCCTCTTGTTCTTGCAGATGCTAATCCTTCTTTTGTCCTTTCACTTATGAGGTCCCTTTCAAATTGGCTAATTCCTGCCATAAAAATAAACATCAATTTACCCTGAGGTGTAGTAGTATCTAACCAACTTTCTTTTAAGCTCTTAATATTAGCACCATTCTTTTCAATTTGTTCCACTAGATTAAATAAATCCTTTGTACTTCTGCTTAATATTGTAAGAGCTGATATTAATATAACATCACCTTTTCTTAATTTACTTAATAACCTATTTAATTCAGGTCTATCTGCTTTAGCTCCTGTAATCTTCTCCTGAATTATTTCTTCAGCTCCTGCTAACTTTAAAGCATCAAGCTGCCTATCCAAACTTTGTTCCATTGTACTTACTCTTGCATTATCTAGCAAGTCACATAATGCAAGAGTATCTACACAATATCAGCATTTAGAATTACAAACAGATGCTTTAGAAAAAGCTGGATGTGAAAAGATTTTTACAGATATTGCAAACGGAGTTAAAACTGAACGTAATGGATTAGAAGAAGCTTTAACATATTTACGTGAGGGAGATATATTAGTTGTTTGGAAACTTGATAGACTTGGAAGATCATTAAAGCATTTAATTTACCTTTTGAAAATAGAGTATATTACGTAGTTTGTTTGAGAAAGTTGTGAACTATTTAAATAAAACTTTGCTTATCTTATCCGTAATATCAGCATCATTTTTATTATATAATTTTGTGTTGTTAAAGCTTGGATATACAAGTTGTGTATCAATTGGAATGGCGCAATAGGAAATAAAGTATTCCTGATGTGGTATGCTAATTTTATATTCCTTATTATCCAATGTTACTCTTGCATATATGATTTTCATATCAGGGTTTTCACCTGTCATAATAAGATACTTCCCTTTATTTGTTTTATATATTTCATCGTTAAAATAAGTACTGCTACTGCCATATCTTATACTCTCTATTTTATATTTATTAGTTAGACCTTTAGTTAGTTCGGCTTCCCCACAAGTATTGTTAAATATAAATAAAATATACTTTTTATTATCAAGATTTAATTCCTGTTTAATATCAATCTTATTTACAATTACTGTGGGCCTATTAAGGAATTGTATTATATTATCCTTTAATTGTATTTCATTATCCATAATTGTATACACCCTTGAATATGAAATAAATGCAATACAAATTATTATTATGAAGCTTAATAAAGCAAAAATTTTCTTATTCATAATCAATCCCCTCGTGGTTTTATTAAAAAAATTCTACTGTTCCTATATTATAATATAATCCAGGTACAAAATAAAATATTTATTTAATTATACTATTTATAATGTGAATTATATATAAAAATAAGTAGGTGATCTACATTTACTTATCACTAATTACTCATACTTCGCAGGAAAAAAACAGCTATAACACCTTGTAAATCAATGGTAAGATGGCTTAAAACAGTGATAAAATTTGATTTTAAGCTATCTTTTTAGCAGTGAATTTCCTTGAAATATATTTAGGTAGTTTTATAATAAAAGCGGCAATAAAACTATCTATTTGCGCCACAGTTAAAAACAATAATTCTTGCAGCGTTTCTTGTAGAATGTTGAAGATTATTTCTAATACTTCTGAAAATTGAATATCTTTAAGCTCATCAAAAGCTAGAAAAAATATTTCTCCCATTGTACGTGAATCCTTATTATTTCTGTTTTCAACAGCAAGCATCATATATCGAACCATCACAATTGAAGTATGTGCAATCATTGAATCATAAGAAAGACCTTGAAATTCCTTTCCAAGATTCAAATAGGATTTGCATACTTTAAAGAAAACTTCAATGCTCCAACGTTTACCGTAAAGTGTTATAATTTCTTCCTCGGATAAGCTTAAATCAGTAGAAATAATTGCTATCCATTTCTTTTTATTATTACGGTCACGCACAAATACTATTTTTACATCCAATGTATTATTGTTAGCATCATATATTTGTGCCATTACTGATAAAAGATATTTTGATTTCCCTGGACGTTTTCTTTTTTCTTTGTATATCTGAGCTAAAGTTTTTCTTTCACCTTCAAAAATGTACTTTATTTTTGTAGTGTTTTTAAGCCTACCTACAGTATGTAGCTTAAGCTTAAATATTCTAATTATGGTAACAGGATAAGAAAACCAACTATCAAATAATACATGTTTTGCTGGAATGCCAGCCTTTACAGTAGCTTCTAGCATTTCAATCATAACATCTGTAGACTTTGATATTGCTTGTTTTCTACGTTTATATGCAATTGTGTTCTTGTTTAAACCTTCTTTCATTTCGCAGTATCTATTTTTTTGCTTTTCTGAACTTTGTAAGTTAAATAAAATAGGTAAAAATGTATTACCATCAGTCCATCCAAGAGTAAGCATTCTAAATCCTTTTTTATATTTTTGACCTTTGCTTGCATGGTCATTTACATTAGAAAGTAATTCAACATTTTTGCTTCTAAGTCTACCATAAAAAGAATCATCAACAACTATTGCGTTGATACGTTTTTCAGAAGTAAGGTTTACTAAACTCTCATTTATAATAGTTCCTGATAATTTTAACAAGAATGATTGCCAGTTTATGTACATTGAATTTAAGAATCTGTATACTACATCTTTACCAAATTTAGGAGCATTACTTTCAGTTTGATAACTCATATACATGCTTTTGCCTGTATAAACAATCTGAAGTAAATAGCAAAAAATATCACGAACACATATACCTTTTTCTTTATAACAATTTGCTTTTTTTAAAGCACTAATAACCTTAAATTGTTTAATAAAATTCATTATAGACTTCATAAAATCATTTTCATTTTGACTGTTTTGTGGTATATTGTTCATATGAATGAATCCTCCTAAATATGATATTTTTGTATTTGTCACTACTTACATTATATCATTTTTGAGAGGATTTTTCTATATTAAAACACTGTGGATCCTTGATTTTTCAATGGTCTAAGTCATGTTTTTATGTGCGAAGTTTGAGCTAATTATAAAATAACAAATGTCGTGAAATATATATTTTTCACGACTTTTGTTTACGCCTTATAACTAGCCTATACGCTCATTCTTACCTTTATGTATGTCAGTATACACTGCACTAACACACCAATTCTCATTATCAGGCAAAAACATTAAACATTTATGCCCATCATCCAATAAAATTTTTTCTGACTGTTCATAGTCAACAGTAATCTTTTGTTTTACCTTATCAATCTTAATCAGCGAAACATACCCGCTAAATATGTCATCAATATGAATATATTTGGATGAATATGAATCTAAAAAGTCCCAGTGAATTCCGCTTATAAATTTTCTTTTCATAATGTCAATCCCTTTCGGTTGACTCTTCATGGTACGCAATGCCAAATTCAAGTTTAAGTTTTTCGTACCTATTTTTTTCATGTGCCATGATTTTAAACATAGGATTATACAAGCAGTGCTGAAATACATCCGAATCTATTAAAACTTCATTAAAATCAGAATGTATGACCTCTTTTTCACTGTGGGTATAAATAGCATCGCAAATCATTTTAGTTTCATCATCATTTGTTATACGCAATGATGTCAATATTTCTCTTGCCAAGATAGCACCTTCATGTGCATGGTCTTTTGTGTCCATTTTAGCATATGAATATATGTCATGAAGCATACCTGCCATTGTTGCAAGTTCAGCGTTTTCACCACGCTTTAGTGCAATTAATGCACAAGATTGAGCAACACCATATAAATGTAAATAAGCACATCTTCTTTCTTCAACATCTGTCATATTCAAAAGTATTTCATCAATATATTTTCTTAAAATTTCAATTCTATTCATAATCGTTTCACCCCACCAACTATAATTAATATTTACTTTGGAATATTATACAACTTAGTATCTATCGTATTTTTAGGATATGCATATCTAATAAGAGAGATGCGTATCCCCTATTTACAAAACTTTAGAACTCATTAGATTTTTTCTATAACCTGAAAATACATATCCGCTAAGACATATTTGAATTATACTAAAAATTAAAAACTGTACGGTTGCCATATACCATTCCCCTAAGATTACTACTTGAGCAACAATACTCATAAAAAATATCCCGCCCATTATAGCAGACATAACCCATGATTTGTTACTTTCTTTCCTAAAAACAAATATTGCTGATATAATATTTCCTAATCCAAATACCACAATTGCAATTATACCAGGGGTAACCCAACTTTCAAAAGGAACTTTAGATAGCCATTCTTTTGGATACTCAATAAATATCCCATTCCTTGAACTTACCATTATTATTCCTATAAAAATAGCACCTAATGATAAAATTAAGTCATAAACTCCTAATAAGTTTATTCTCATTTTTTGTTTCATGTTACAATTCCTCCTTCTAATTTTAGTTCACAATAAAATACAAGTTCGAATTAATTTACTTATTTACTTAATTATACTATATATTACATATATTACGCATTAAAAATTTTGCACTTTTAAACCATAAAAACCATACAACATAATAAAGGGTATAGTGAATCAAAAAAACATCTTAGATATAGATGTTTTTTTAATTTTAAAATATAAAACAGTGCATTCAAAAGCGTAATTGCTTAGTTAAATTTAACTGAATGCTTAACAACACATATAAATCAATGCTTTAATCAAAAAATGAATGTACGACTTTATATATAATTTTATAAAAATAACTTCATTACACTTCTTGCAAACTAAAAATATCGTACCATCATCACAATCTTTAAATTCAAAATCCACTGTTTTATTATCTGTTTTTATATCTTCTATATTTCCGCATTTACACATTATTTTCATTGTATAACTCCAATGTGTAATTAAGTTTACATAACTTAATTACACTTTAAATTTTAAACAGAATCCACTTGCAGGTTGAAATTTCATACTTGATTTCAAATAATTTCATGATGTCGTCAATTAAGCTTTGACACCTATAAACAATCATAATGTTCCCTGCAAGTTTCTCAGTCTCTTTTAATATAACTTTATCTATTTTTATAACTTGCATAGGTTCATCACCGATTTGCATTCTAAACCTTATAGGATTAATAGAACCTTTGTTATCTGTATAGGAAACCATTTCTATAGGTAGAGCTAAAACCTTCATTTACTTAAAACCTCCCTTACAACATAGAACTCATCAAAGGATAATCATCTTCTCCTATCCCTCCACACATAGCGCTTAAACCTGAATGAAGAAAACAAGACCGTACTATTGCTGTAGAACCATATTTCAGTCTAATTTTATCAATTGCCTCATTTATTCTTCTATCCTTCTCATAATTAAAAGTATCAAGTAAAGAACACTGATAAAAATCATTACAACAAAAATCTGTTATGTGGATCCCTAGATGTCTTATTGAGTTGCCCTTCCACACATTATCAAATAGATAACATGCTACTTCATATATTTTTCTGGTTGAGTCAGTAGCTACTGTCAATTTCTTTTGATGTGAATATGATATTAAATCACTTCCTCTTATACTTACCGAAACCACAGTGCAGCAATTTTGTGAATCCCTTAAACGCATAGATACTGTTTCACACAAGGATAATAGTACTTTATGAGCTGTATCTTTATCCTCAACGTCAAAAGCTATTGTTGTGGAATTGCCTATACCTTTTATTTCAATGCAGTTACTCTTCCTGACCTCTGAAATATCTATACCGTTAGCATAATTATAAATTACTTGGCCATGATTCTTAAATTTGTTCTTTAAAATTTTTAAATCATAATTTGCTAAGTCGCAAATGGTGTTGATATTTAGATTATGCAATTTGGGTCCTGTAGCTCTACCTACCATGAACAAATCTTCAATAGGCAATGGCCACATCTTTTGTTTTATCTCATGAGGAAATAAAGTATGTATTCTATCTGGCTTTTTAAAATCTGAAGCTACTTTTGCCAATAGCTTATTATTTGATATCCCTATGTTGACGGTAAAACCGAGCTCCTTCTTTATCCGATCTTTTATAGTTTCAGCGAGCTCCATATAGTCTGGATATAAATGTTCCATGTTAGAAAAGTCTAGAAAGCTTTCGTCAATACTAAATCTTTGGATTTGTGGAGTATATTCCTGGAATATTTGATTCATAGCTGAGCTACATTTCATATAGAGCCAGTACCTAGGTGGAACTATTATTATATCTGGACATTTAGCCCTAGCATTGTATAAAGTTTCTCCAGTTTGAATATTAAATTTTTTAGCAGGTATTGATTTAGTTAAAACAATGCCATGCCTGCTTTCTTCGTCTCCACCTACTACAGATGGTACCGTTCTAAGGTCTAATTGCTCTCCCTGTTGAAGTCTGTAAGCAGCTTCCCAGGATAGATAAGCGCTATTTACATCTATATGAAATATTAATCTACTCATAACCATCTTCCTTTTCGCCTAATCTGCAGGCTTAAGCATTAGAACATATGTTCGTAATTATTATATACTACTTTATTGATTATTAGAAGCAAATTCGAAAATTATTTTTAGTATATCTGTAAATCTTATTGTATGGGTTTAATATGCCGCTAAAATATTATCCTTTAGAAAATTACCGTCTACTTACTTAAAAATGGGTCACTTACCATTTTATCTAACAATTCAAGTCTTTTTATTGAAATACCCCCTCCCATAAACCACCGTTTATAGTTCTTATTTGCAATTAGTTAGATAAGACCTATTAATAGGTTCTATAACTCAGTATCATAATCAAAGTACTGATGTATCAAATGAACAAATGGTTGCGGATATGAAGTCCAAGAATTTAACACCCAGGAATGGATTAATGGAGTAAAAAACCCCATGGTGTGCAAATTTAAAAAGTATGACTCTCTAGATGATAGCTTATTTGACCACAGAATGCTTTTAAGCTTCAATGGGTATAAATCTGTAATAACATCTAAAGACTACAAGGAGGCCTGCCAGAACGATTATAATTCTGTTTACTGCAAGGATAATGAGTATCATAAAAATCTTATGGTCATAATTGAAGGAAATAAGAGATTTAAACAATAATGCTTTAGTTAGTGGCCCAATCACCATAAGCGCAATTAAAAAGCTTTAGGACATACTAGGCATCTCTATGTACTGCATATTGAGACCGGAAGTATTTATAATATACATATTTTTTTTTCTGAAATAGTACGGTATAATATTATTATATTAGCCTAAATTTATAAGTTATCCACAGATTTCTTAAACCACAACAAAAGCCTCCTGTAGTAGTTTAAGAAGGTTTAAAAGAGTTTAAAAGAGTTTAAATAGTTTCTTTTCAATCGGAGGCTACAAAAATAATATGCTCTGGCATCCGCACAGAATAAACTTTATATTGCAATAGCTCATTAATTTGTTGATAGCTCTTTACTGTTTCACCAGAAA
Source organism: Clostridium sp. FP1 (assembly GCF_011065975.2). Classification (NCBI taxonomy): domain Bacteria; kingdom Bacillati; phylum Bacillota; class Clostridia; order Eubacteriales; family Clostridiaceae; genus Clostridium; species Clostridium sp. FP1. The sequence goes on from NZ_JAAMNJ020000003.1 coordinate 100,321, forward strand.
CCCTATTATTAAACCTAGAAATTGTTGGTTGAGAAGCTAATGATTTTTTTTCAAGTACATTGGTAAAAGTAGGATCATGTCTAAGTTCATCAGCGTTATCATCAGTTTCATAACCTGCGATTCTTTGATATATTCTTTGAATGGCAATGTCTTCATTTTTATGTATTCTAGCGTTTGCTGACGGATCTTTAACATCAATATTTTCTTTAATGGTTTTGCTGAAACCAATTTTTTCATCAAATTCTTTATATAATAAAAGGCCTGCATCTGATGTTAAATTCCCACCTTCAAAATTTATTTTAATTTTCTTGTTGAATTTTAAAGATTTTTCATTTAAACTATTCATTGTAAGAAGTCTCTCCTTTGTCTTTTGTTTTGGGTTTCTCAACTTAAACATAACAAATTTGAGGCTTTTTGCATATACTTTTTTATCACTTTTTTCGTGAAAAACTAAAAAATTATAAAACACAGTGTTTTAGCTATGTAAGGCATAGCTTTTTGGTGTTGCGTGAATAATCCGGGTTAAAATATGTAGCATATGTTTTTTCACAAAGAGGTGAAGATTTGATTGACGATAATACAATAATGAATCTAGTCAAAAGTGGCGATAAGAAAGTTTTTGAAGAGCTTGTAATTAGACACAGATTAAAGGCTCTAAGATTTGCACAGAAATATGTAAAAGATGAATTTATAGCAGAAGATATAATATAGGATAGTTTTGCTTTAATCTATATAAAAAGAATGAGTTATAACAATAAATACAGCTTTAAAACGTTCTTATACACAGTAATAAGGAACAAGTGCATCGATTATCTAAGAAAACAAAAGCCTGTAAATATTGATGATATAAAGCTACGGACACCTTCCGCAGAGGATATTGTTATGAAAAAGGAAGACAGATTATTTGTGACAAAATTATTAGGTAAATTACGCGAGGATTATAAGACTGCATTGTACCTTTATGAATATGAGGGTATGTCCTATAAGGATATTGCAAAGATAATGATTAAGTCTGTAGGTCAAGTGAAAATTATTATTTTTAGAGCAAGAAAAAAGCTACAAAACTTGCGAGGAAGGAATATAGATGTTAAAAGATAAAGAATTTCTAAGCTATTGTTATCACTTATGTTATTAATTTCAACTCCCATAATCTTTAGCATTACCAACTTGGATTTTCCAATGGCTGCAAGAATATGCGAGCAATTTATTGTAATAATTGGAGTAGTGATTCTAGTGCCAATATTTACACCAGAAGAAGATGAAAATATAAAAGAGACAATAAACGCAAAGGCTATTTCTCCTATATTGGTTTATATAATAAGAATAGTGATATCAGTAATTTTACTAATATCACTAATAGCATTATTTGTTAATATATTAATTTATCTTGGTGGAACATTTACTTCTGGAAGGTTAATAATGGGAACATTTGCATCTTCATTATTTTTAGGCGGATTAGGGTTATTTGTTGCTTCTCTTACTGAAAATGTAAGCATAGGGTATATGATACCAATAGTTTATTTTGTCTTTGATATTATGACAAAGGGTAAATACACAAAGAATTTGTTTCTATTTTCTTTGATTAATAATAGCTTTAAAGAAAAGTATTATTTGCTTGTGGCATCAGTAGTGCTAATAATTTTATCATTACTAGCATATTGGATTAGAAATAGTAATGCTAGGTGTGGCTGTACCCGGATATCGCAAAGAATCTGATGAAATTGAAAGATATATACATAAAGAAGACTTTGTCTACATATGTATTTAGACAGAGTCTACACGAATTTCGTGTTATAGAATAGTAATATAAAAAATCCCGGTAAATAGAATTAGTATACAACTTTCATTTAATGTCCATCAACTGAAAAAGACAAACTTTGCCTATGGGTACACACTTTAGAGTATAAAAATTAAGGACTTCATGATTTGTAAATCCTTAGAGTATAATTACCGCGTTTTGCTGCCTGCTCCCCTATATTAAGTCGTCTACACGCCCCTAAAGCAGATATAGAGGTTTCCTGCCATTTTAGATATACTTCATCGAAATTTGGTAAGTCAATCTTTTTTCTACCACTATAAACGCCTTTCTGTTTTGCTAATAAAATTCCTTCCTCCTGGCGTTTTTTTATTGTAATACGCTAATTTTCCGAAACGCAGGATAATACCTCCAAAACCAGTCTACTTATAAAGTCTCCTAATAAGTTCGTATCCAAAAGAGGCATATCTGGGATAGCATACGCAAAAATGATATTTCGTACGCTAAGAAAAACACAATTCCGTAAATGCAAATATTTTACTGGATGTGTTTGTAAATTAGATTATTTTTATAAATTTCAAGTTTTAAATTCTTATGTAATCATGTAGTCTTTTGACTAAAAGCATACGTTTATTTTTATATCCAATTTACGGTAATAATAGTATAATTAAATAAATATTTTACGTCACAACAGTATTTTATCGCGTATTAATTGATTACAAATTGACAAGGGAGTGATGTAATGAAAATCAATGAACGACCATACTTAATGGTAGCAAATTCCTTTGGTGTTATTACTATTTGCTTATCATTTCTATACATCTTTAATTATGTTAACGGTGAGACTATAGCTATATTTGGAGGTTTTACTCAATTGTTCCTTGGATTTAATTAAATTAATATGGCACAGAAGATAGATTCAAAAGGAATTAGTAAGGTGAATAAAAAAGTTGGAATATTTTGTGTAATTGTAGGTATATTCATTATTATTAATGTTATTGTTAAAATGATAATATAGCAATTTATTACACTTTATATGAAAGAGACGCCACATAGTTTATTAAAGATAATGCTCACTTTACTTATGATAAGTGCTTAACCATTTCATATGGCGCAACTCCAGTAAAACCGTTCTTTGGGTAAAAGTTTTGAGCTTCAACATAATCCTTTGCAAACCTCGTATACACCTTAGTTATTCCGTTGCTAGTTGCATAGTTTTCCGCAGTTTTAAGGAGCTGACCACCAATTCCATTGCGCTTCAAGGATACTTTTACATATAGCCTTTTCAACCACATTTCGTGCTCACCAGTAGCTTTTGTCCCTATACAGCCGATGACTCTATCTTTTTCGTCAACTGCTAACCAGAACATATCCCCGTTTGAAATGTAATATGTGTCAATATCTAATAAATCCTCATTAAGGCTTGGAATTCTACCCAGTGCATTTTTTGCTTCAAGCACCATATAAATCATATCATCTCGATATTTGCTATTATATTTGATAATCAACATGACTTCACCTCACAAAATATATATAATTTTTGTTGCACATAATTATACCAATCCGAAGTAACTCATAGAGTATTATACCATAATATACTATTTTTATAAACTTATAGAATCTACTAACACAGACTGTATATTAAAACTGCCACAATGAGGTGTACCCTAATGACACTATTAGAATATGTTTCACTAGGGTTATAGAAAAGATATATGAAATGTTTCAAATACAAATAGGCTTGATGCAACACTTATAAAACTATATATAGCCACATGTTGGATATCAATTCCATCATGTGGCCTATTTTTGCACGTATGTCGACTGTACCCGATTTAGTGATTAAACCCTAGATATATCAATGATTTAAACTGATAATATATACTTTTTTGAGTTAGAACTTTTCAGTATTAATTCTAAGTCAGAATATTTTGATAAAAAATATTTTTGGTAATAACTGTCTTAACGTATATTTTCTGCGTTTTTCGAGCACTACCCCATTACTTACAGATTGCCACTTTTAGTTACAAATTAGTAAAAAATTTATGATGAGGTTTTACATTTAGCTAATAAAAAAGCAATTAGGAAAATTAGATCCTAATTGCTTTTGAGCGCTACTTTGTACTTAATGGAATCTATGCAGGTTTTGATGTTTATACCACTGAAATAAAATGTAGGGTTCTACAGTTTAAATCTTTGAACCATACCATTTAGTTTCTCTGCTAATATAGCTTGATTTTGAGAAGCGGCTGTTATTTCTTGGATTGCCATAACAGATTCATTAACACTTGCTAATATCTCCTCTGAACTAGCAACTGATTCCTCAGCTGTAGCTGATACATTTTCAATTGCTTTTTTAATTTCTGATACAGTTTCGTTTACTATGTTCATTGAAGCTCCAATATCCGAGGATAGCTCATTAAATACCACAGCATCCTCACCATATTGCTTACTTGTATCTACAAATAATTCATAATCAGGTTTAACATTATTATCCATAAAGATTAATACATCCTGAGCATTCTTAGAAAGATTATTGAATGCTTGTTGAACTTTCCCTGTTACATCTTGAATTCTTTGAACTGTAACGGACGACTGTTCAGCTAATTTTCTAACTTCATCAGCAACCACAGCAAATCCTTTACCTTGTTCTCCCGCACGTGCGGCTTCAATAGCTGCATTAAGTGCAAGAAGATTTGTCTGACTTGCTATATTACCTATCTCATCCGCCATTATCTTAACTTCACTAACAACCTTGCCTTCTTCAATTGCTTTTAATATGCTTTCTTGCTTCTCCGAATATAATTTATTTGAGGTACTAGAGCTATTTTCAGCATTTTTACTAACTTGATTTGCCTTTACTTCTATAGCACTTGCAATCTTATTTCCTTTATTTGCACGTCCAGTAACATCAGCCACATTCTCTGAAATACTTTGAGTGGTTGCATTTACTTCTTCTGTTGTGGCACTTAACTGTTCTGCGCCTAAGGATACCTGTCTTACTGATTCATTAACAATATCCATTTTTGCTGATATTTCTTCTGTTGTAGCAGATAGCTCTTCGCTGGTAGCACTAATATCAGTAGCACCTTCTGATATTTCTCCAATTAGCGTTTTTAAGTTTATTATTGCTTTATTTAAAGCTTTTGCTAAACCTCCAATCTCATCTTTAGCATCAATATCAACGGTTTTTGATAAATCATTTTCTACAAGTGCCTCTGCAACAGTTAAAATTTTCTTTATCTGCTTTGAAATTTTAAGAGAAATTACTAAACCAAGTGTAATAGCAATAATTAATCCTAGAACAATTATTTCTATAATTTGAATAAAGGCTTTACTATATGATACTTTACTAGCTTCGTAATCAGCTTTTGCCATATCAGTAGCTAATTTTAGCTCTTTGTCTAATATTGTAAACATATCACCTCTAAGCTTAGATATAGCTGGGAAAAGCTCATTTGCTTTTGCATAGTTGCCTTCATCAACTTGTTTAACTATGTCCCCTCTTGCTATACGATAATCCGCAAGCAATTTTTCGAATTCTGTAAATTGTTGCCTATCTAAATCAGTTGTAATGGTATTCTTATATTCTACAATAAGTGCATCATCTTTAATTACTATATCTCCAATATGATCTTTGTTTTTTTGTAAATCACTTTTGTTTTTGGGATCAAGAATTAACAATATACCTGTTCTAATTTCTAATAAATTTGATTTAATATTACCAATAGCGTTAACGCCTACCAAATCTATATTATAGATATTACTAACATTATTATTAATGTTTTTCATACTATATAATCCAATAAATCCGACAATACCAATAAACAACGACAATGTAATAAAAACTGATAATAGTTTTTGAACCATTTTTAAATTGTTAAACCATTTCATTAATGTTCACTCCTCATGTAAAATATTATTGTAATTTTCAATAATTACAGTACTATGTATAATAATACTATAAATCCAAACTTTCGACAATCTATTTATATATAAATACTGATTTATTTAAATAAGTTTAAATTACTTCACATATTACAGAAAATTATTTAAGCAAGAATCCTACGTTGCTATAATACATACTGGGGTAGTGCTCGCAAAACGCGGAAAATATACGTTAAGACAGTTATTACCAAAAAAATATATACCATCAGTGTAAAGCATTGATAATGCTAACTAAAACAGTAATAAAAAGTATATATTAAATAATCCATATGTTCCTATTGCGTAGCCGGTAGATTTACATGTTTCGGCATCAGCTTGTGTTATCATTACGTCATTACAATAGGTACATTGGTATTCGCTTGAACCAGTTTTGCCTAATATTAATGTGTGATTAGTAAAAGTTCCTTTATATAAGTTGCCTGTCCCCCTAGCCGTATAATGATGTATCCCATTAGAGCTGAAAGGACAATATATTACAAAATTTGGTATTGTCGTATCACTTGTGTTTTCTAGCTCTGCAGCTTTGCAACTTTGAACTGAATTTTCCAAAACAACACTTAGCATTATAATTAGTGACATAACTGAATAAATAATTTTTTTCATTTTTATTCCCCCTCGTATCTTTTTCTACATTACATATAATTAATTACTATATTGTCAATAAATAGAAAAATAAATTTATATGCAATTTTGTTAAATATTCGAATAAGTATTTGATATGCTATATAATTGAATAAGGACGCAATGGTAATACTTTATAACTAATAAAATGAAGGAGGGTGGATAATCATTAAAAAAATAATAAAATTATTTAGTATTCTGTTTTTAATTACGTTAACTTTAGTTGGATGTAGTGATTCAAATGAAAATAACTCAAAAAAAGCTGCCGAAAAATTTGTTAGAAACCTGTATACAGTAGATGCAAAAAAAGTTGCTGAGTTTAATAAACTTATTGCAACACCAATAGGCGGTGCGATTGGTGAAGGTGTTCCCAACGGAAGTAAAACAGGACCTAGTGAGGAATATATCAAAATCATGCAATCCTTTGACAAAAATATACAACCTTTAATGACCAAAGAAGGGTATGAAGGTATTGTGGCGGATAAATTCAATTTTTTAATTCCGAATATCTGTGCTAAGGGTAATTATACGTCGCAGGTTACAGAATTTATTTTAGGTAAAAATTTGTATGCAGAAAAAGAAGATAAAGTAAGATATTATTATGAAACTAAATTGAAGTTTATCTCTACTGACGGGAAGGCTGAACAAGCAGATGTGACAAAAGGATATATAGAGCTTTTAAAAGAAAATGGTAAATGGAAGGTGTGTATGTATGGTATAACTGTACGCCTCAAATTATATCATTAGCTAATGATGAGGTAGCGTACGTAAAAATGATATTTCCTACGTTAAGAATAGCATATCCCAATAAATGTAATGATATTCAGATTTGCGGTTGCTAGCAGATATGTTCTTCATACCCATATTAAAAGGCACATAATAATATTTATTACGTGCCTTTTAATATGGGTATACATGTTTTATGTTCCATTACATATCATCATCATCTTGATTTTCAAACAACTCTATATCTCTTATATCTAAAGCTAAATCTTTAAATCTAATTGACCTTATTTCTTCTTCTAAAAAATTATATTCACAAGTTAACTCATATCTGTTATTTTCTAAATTATATACATATAATTTCTTAGACATAGGCGATGCAATCCAGTATTCTGGAACACCAAATTTCTCATAGATTTCTTTTTTTCTTATTGTATCATCCTCTGAATTACTAGGGCTTAACACCTCTACTACTAATTGTGGCACTCCCAAAAATCCTCTTTTAAATATCTGTTGTTTATCGCAATATACTGCTACATCTGGAACAAGTTCCGCGCCTTTTCCGGTTACTAAATTTCTTAATTTAACTATATCATTTTTGAGTTCACTAGGATCTTCTTTGGTTAAAAATAAGGCATTTTCTAAAGCTACTTTACATTTTCCATTAAAATAGTTTTCCAACCTAAAACCTATCATTTTTTCGATTTCCATGTGATTATATTGTGGTCTCGGTGACATCATAACATTTCCATTAATCCATTCTTCTTTTATTAAATTATTCTCCATTTTGCTGGCTCCAATCTATTCTTTTTTAGTTTTAATATTTCTAGTTTGCTCTTTCAATGATTTTTATATGTTTTGAAATTTAGAAACATTGAATAATGTTAATCGGCCTTAAATTACCGTATACTCAGGGGTCTCGCCAACATTCCTCTCAATTACATAACAATAATTGAAAAATCCTTGTCTTTTATTAATTTCTAAAATTACTCAACTCCATAACCTCAAACTCTCCGCGATTATCTTCCTCCATCTTATCCACTCTTTCCACCAGATCCCCTATTATCAAAACCATCTCATGCTTACTATATTCCTTATCATCAAAACCCTTTACTCCTCCATAAACCTTTTTGTAAAGCTTCCTCGCATACTTTAACTGCTTATCTGTAGCTGGTTCCACCTTCTGCTTTTTAACCCTCTCCACAGTATTACCCTTTAACTTATCTATTTTTTTAAGGTACCTCTCTTCAAACACTTTCTTAATATCCTCTAAGAGCTCCTCATCTATATCAAATCTTTCATCAGTAATTCGCTTAACAAACTGCAGCTTTCCATCGTTCATTTCAAATTTATCCGTGTACCAATAATCAAACACAGCACCAAAGGCGTCATCCTCTGATATCCCTTTTAAAGTATTAGTCATACTCCCACTAATACTAAGCTTCCACCTTTGTTCTAAATCTTTATAAAACACAATAATCCCCCCTAAATGTACATATCAAAAAAACTTAAAAAAGGAACCAGGTTATACCCATAATCTTATCGGACGTTTCGTGATACCAAACTATTTTCCTTACTTACCTTTTCTAGTTGTCTTTTAGTTAGCCCCTTTTCATCTCGTCTCTTAACCTTATGATTCTCATTATTTCTTCTCTTAACTTCTTTCACATTAATAATAGTCTTAAGAGGGTTCTCTGTAGTAATGCAACAGAAAATTACAATTTAGACCCATTTATTTACATATAAAATTTAACCTATTTCATTCTCTAAAGTCATTAATGGTCTCAATATACCATTTTCAATTTCTTTTGAAATGATAAATGAGTATCTGCCCATAATATTAATATGTTCATAGCCTAATGGTGATAATCTTTGTATATCGGATTTAGGGATGTTATGACCAGTTTTGTGTAGTGAATCAATAGCTACTTCCATATATCGTGTATTCCATACAACTATTGCATTAACGATAAGTCCTAGCGCACTCAATTGATCTTCTTGCCCCTCTTTATATGGTTGATGAAGTTCTCCTCTTTTACCGTGGAATACAGCTCTACCTAGACTATGACGGGACTCTCCATGATTCAGCTGTGTTAATATTCTACGGCGGTATTCTGAATCGTCAACATAAGTGAGTAAGTATTGAGTTTTATAGATACGGCCAAATTCTCCTAGTGCACGACCTATCATTGTAGGTTTTCCTTCACGCTGCAATGTCTGAATAAGCTGCGTTGAATTTATCGTGCCAAGAGTGTCTCTTATTGTGCCAGGAATAACTATCCCATTGAAACCTGTAAATCGATGACTCGTAAAGTTATAATATGTAACACCACGTCCTGCTCCAAAATATTTGGAATTTGATCTTGAATTAATAGTCCTAACAAGTGTTACAAATCGCAATCCATCAGCAGATGCAACTTCACCACCACCCCATATTTTGGCCAAATCTAATTTGGTATTTAAGGCTACCAATACATTATTGTATCATGGAAAGGAAGCTAAGTGAAGGTACAGTTAATTATATTAATGCGAGTCTAAAGTTTTTTTATATAAAAACTCTTAATAGATACTGAATATGGACAAACTTGCAAGGGTTAAAGAACCAACAAGATTACCTGCAGTTTTATCTCCTGAGGAAGTTAAATCTATTTTTGATGTTACTGAAAATCTTAAGCAACAGGAACAGGTCAACTAAGCTTAAGAAATGCAAAGAACTTACAGGTTCAGTGCAAAGTAAAAAACAAGACTCAGAGGTTAAATTAAATGCATCAGACCTTCTTCTTAAGCTCACAGGAATAGATATAAATATTTGTTCTTGCTGTGGCAATGGTAAAATGATAACAAAAGGGAAGTTAGACCGTAAAAATAATTCCCCACCTTGTGAAAAAAATGGAATAGTGTCGCGTAGAGTGTTTATTTTGGGGAGGGGGAAAGTACGTCTATTTTTAGAAAACAATCAGAACTTAGAAGGTTTTTAGATACATTTGTGGAAATCATTACTTGTTTTAGAAATTGCAAAAGATATGAAAATTCCAAAAGTAATGATTATCTGTGATAAAGATAATATTGCTTCAAGTCAGACTGCGATGAGTTGCGGTGGTATATTAACAGGCGTAAATTTCCATGAAGGTAAAGAACAACAAATATATTGGATTAACCTCCGCTAATAAGCAGAATCTACAGTAAGTTTCTTGCACAATATTCTACGACTGCGAAACAACTTATAAATATATTGTATCATTTAATGCCATAAAATAATATTCAATATACTAATGGTTATAGTGAATAAAAACAATACATTCAACCGCATAATTGCTTAGTTAAATTTAACTAACTGCTTAACAACACATATAAATCAATGCTTTAATCAAAAAAATAAAATATTTTTCCCCAAATCTTAAAAACCCATCTCCTCCTCCATATATATAAATCAAAACCCCAAAGTAGGAACAAGCAATGAACAAAACCCAAATAATAAAAACCCTAACCACCGGTGCCCTACTATCCTACAAAAAATACAACACCCTTCCCTCAGTAACCATAGCCCAAGCTATTTTAGAGACCGGATGGCTGCAACATGTTGAAGGCAATAACATCTTCGGAATTAAATGGACAAATGGTTGCGGATATGAAATCCAAGAGCTAAACACCCACGAATGGATAAATGGAGTCAAAACCCCCATGGTATGCAAGTTTAGAAAGTACGACTCTTTTGACGATAGCATTCTAGATCATAGGAAGCTTTTAAGTTTTAGCAGATACCGCGCTGTTATAGAATCTAAAGACTACAAACAGGCCTGCCAAAATCTTTATAACTGTGGTTACTGCACTGCTTATGAGTACCCTGAAAAACTTGTGGCCATAATCCAGGAAAATAAGCTCTATCAATATGATCCTGTGTTTCGAGGTAAAATCCCCACTAGTAGTGACTTAGAAAATATCAAATACCTGCAGAGTGCATTAAATAAGATGAAGATTAAATCATCTCCTGGGTCGCTGCAATTAACGACTTCAGAAGGAGATTTACCCCCTTGTAGACCTCTGGAGCAGATAACAATTCTCAATTGTTATCCCTCCACTGAAGCTTAATTTTTGTTGTAGCATGTAACTCCCACTTATAGAAGTAGGAGTCTTTCCTTCTGAAATATCGTTAAATACTCTTATCACTATATGTATCAGAGGAAGACTAACAGTAATGGAATGAAAAACTGGAATAAACAACATAAAATTTACAAATTAGAATTATAGTTACAGATACTAGCCTTTCATTACTTATTATTTAGGATCAACGGTACTTATGGTACTATATGTTTTAAATAGTGAACCAACTCTATCCTTTAGATCAAAGTATCCTGAACCCATCATTATTGTTGGTTTAACTTTTAGAGCATTTGGCTTTCCGTTTTCCAGGCAGTCTTCATTGGCATATACAGCAACAATCTCTCCAATAAACATCGTAAAATCAAATATAGGAATAGTTTGTATTACCTTACAAAGATAATTTACAGGACATTCTTTTATCATTGGTGCATTTCCTGCTTCATCATAAAACGAATCAAAAACATTTGATTTATCTTCTTTATTACCAGAGACGCATCCACAAAAATCAGTCTTATCAATAGATTCAGAGGATGGTATGTTTACACTAAAGAATCCACTTTCCACTACACCTGAAGTTGTATAGTGGGAATTTTTCAATGAAATATACAATACAGGTTTCTCACTTACAACACCGTATGCACCAAGTGTGGCATAGTTTGGCTTTCCATTAACCATCGCTCCTGCTAAAACTGTAATAAATGGTCCAAAAGGGATATTTGCTATTTTTTTCTTTATCATATTCTTTCTCCAATTCAATTATGTATTTGTTGCAACAATAATAATTATACAGAAAAATCAAAAAAAGTATAGACTAAATGCACCACAAGGGAATCTTATGCTTACAGTTTTTGAAGCATTCAGCCAATTTGAGAGAGAACTCATAGTTCAGAGGGCGAAAAGGTGGCCGGCCAAAAGTTAAAGATAAAAATATTGAAAAGGCATTGAATCTATATAATTCAAAAGAATACAGCATAAGTGAAATTGTAGCAATGTCTAGAATAAGCCAGGCAACATTATGTAGATATATATGAAAATCTAAAACTACAATAATAACCTTACTTTATATATTCAGTAACTAAATCAGTAAAAAGAATACCTTCTAAATGGTCTATTTCATGGCAAAAACATTTTGCTAAATCTCCTGTACCAGTCAATATAATATCCTCACCATTTTCATTCAACGCTTGCACCGTTACATTTGCAGGTCTTTTTAACTTTCCCAATGTATTTGGAATACTTAAACAGCCCTCCACAACTTCCTGAATACCTTCCTGCTTAATTATCCTTGGATTAACTAATTTTATAAGTCCTTGCCCCATATCTATTACAACTAACCTCTTTAGTATACCTACTTGCGGAGACGCTAACCCTCCACCTTTTGAATGATACATAGTATCCGCCATATCAGTTAGAATTCGCCTTATTTTATCGTCTACTACTTCAACTACTCTGCTCTTTTTTCTTAATATTTCATCATCAAAAAGTCTAATTTGTCTTAATGCCATTTAAACTACCCCCCTACTTTGCTGTGCTCTCGATTTTCTTTCACTTTCTTCAAAAAGAAAAATTTCCTCTATGGAGCTGTGGAATGTTTTACAAATATCATAAGCTAACCATATAGACGGCTCAAATTTTTCAGTTTCAATGGAGTTAATTGCTTGTCTTGATACCCCTACAAGTTCTCCTAATTGTTCTTGAGTTAATCCAAAAGATTCACGAAATTGTTTTATTCTATTTTTCATTAATTACCACCTCGGTAAGGTTAACCTTACATTGTAAATATAGCATTACTTTATTTTTGTGTCAAGTTAACCTTACATAATATAGAATAAATAAAATTTCAATCTAAATTAATAATCCTCGTATTTTACAGTTTCACCGTAACTTATGAAGAATGTCTCTTAAATAGGTTTTGCATACTCATCATTATTTTAATGCCATGATAATAGTAAAAAAACTACAACGAATACCATAATTAATGCTAATATTGATTATATTATTTTTAATATGTTGTATGAATTAACATTTTGTTTTACCCTTTTAGTACGCAGTTGATTACCATTGTGAATCAACTTAGGGGTGCAGCCAACATTTCCGACAAAACCCACTCTAAGACATAAAATGGATATAAATCATGGTTTTTACCCACGTTAAGCCCTTAGTATTCCAAAGCAAGTACCATAAAGGTTATATTAGAATTGTTTTGATACTTTGTTTTTGGTAATAGTTTTAGAACCAAAAAACACCTACAAAGTGGCTATTTCTAAGACTTTTATTTAAGTTCCGAAAACGACCGTTTATGGTGCTGAAATAAAAAAACAAGAGCATTTATTTACGCTCTTGTTGATGAACAATATAAGAATATTGTTTGTTACTTTACTAATTTAATAAAGCTTTATACTCGTCTACATCACCAAATTTTGTTGAAAAATCTGTTGGAGTAGCACTTATATTTTTCATTTGAATTGGTTTTCCATTGTTAAGTTTTTTAATTATTATTTCAAAAGAGTTTTCAGCATTTAATATAATTTCAAAATTTTGCTTATCACTTTTCATTTTATATGCATTATTCTCTTTTTTTTCATAGGTTCCTCTATCAACTTCTCTATTATCAATATATTCAACAAAGATACTATCATTTTGATGAACACTTATTACAGCCACATATCCATTTACATCTTTTTCGGTCTGATAAGAACCTTTTAAAGTTGGTTTTATGGTAGATGTGCATCCTACTAATAGTAAAATAATTATTAAAGATAACATAGTAAATATTTTTTTTTTCATAATAATAGCCCCCTAAAATAAATTTAATTACTGCGTAATTTTTAACAAATCTGACGTAACTCACAGGAATATTATACCATTTATTTATGCAAGCTGTCACAAAAGTAGGGGTTTTGTGTTGGAGTTATTTTATGTCACAAGACTATGGATAAATAATCAAAAATTTCAGATTTAAGGCGTAGAACCCCCTATTTCAAATGCTGACTACATGTTTTGAAAGACAAACACAGGCAATTATTCTGGAATTGGCTATATTTCTGATACTATCGAATGTTGACGTTGTAATATATGTATGTTATCATAAAATCATACAAAATACTATGATTATTGTATAAATGCTATAATATTACAAATGAGTTGCTGCTATGAAAAAGACCTTAAAAACCTTATACGTTTCTCTAACAGAAGTGAAAAGCTGTAAATAGTATTGTTTATACATTAGTTTATGATTAAGTCTTTTAGTTACCTTGAATATTTATATAGATATTTATATAGATATTTTTAAGTAAGATAAAACAGGAGGCTATTGTAATGAAAAAAATGCCCAAGTTATTAGCTCTATTAGGTTTAACCTTATCCCTAATAGTTAGTGTACCATCTGTTGCTATTGCCAAAGAGAATGAGAATATTAAAGTAGGAGTATATACTGAAACAACAGATGAGTTTCCTAGAGAAATTTTTGAAAAAGTATTTACAAATAAAGACATAGATTTCTTAACAGAATCTTTAAATGCTAAAATAAAGTATTCAAATGATTCTGTTAAGGTAATAATTAAATCTAAGATAAAAACCTCTTCTGAAACAGGACTCACATTATATGCAGATGGTAGTCCAGTAGAAGTTAGTTCAGAAGGAACTATAAAAGTACCTAAAAATACTAAAGTAATTTCTAAATTAAATAAAGGCTCAAAAAATAATGATTTAGGTACTAAAGCTATAAATGTAACTCATGAGGAAGATGACTTTGTAGTATCCGAGAGTTTTTTTATAACAAAAATTGAAAAAACAAGTTTAAATAATTTAAATGTTGTTTTTAGAGCTAATTCTGGAGAACTTCTAGCTAAAATGGATGAGAATGAAGATGAATGTACTGCTCATAAAACTCATAATCTTTATAGTGCAACTGGTCATAAAGGATATGGGGATAAATATTCTGTAGGAGATTGGGTTCATTGCAATAGGTTTAATGGGCAACTTACAGATGATGTTCATTATAATTGGAGAACTGGAAGTATTAGCGAAAAAGCTGCATCTGTAAAAAACTTCTATGCAAGTGACTGTCATATAGCATTAATTCAAGCAGGAAGTGGATGTACAAGCAAAGGCTCATGTCAATGTAATACAACTAAAATTGCAGCATATTGTTCAAGTTTTGTAAAGGATGCGAATACAGGAATCTATTGCCCTTATACATATCATAAACATAATGGTCTAGTAATTCCGAGGTAGTGATTATGATTAAAAAGAATATCAAGTTTATCTTTATTATCTTCATTGTTATATTTATAGGTTTGACATATAAATACTTTACAAATATAAATCAAGAGAGAGTAGAAATTGTATCATTATCAAGTATGGATATTTTTAAGTTTGATAGCCTATCTAAATTCAGTAATGATAAGCTAGATACAATTTATAATGAAGAAAAACTATCAAAATTCAAAACTATCATGAACTCATTGGATACATCCGATAAGATAAAAAAGATAGAACTTCCTAAAGATACCAATGTAGAATCTTTCGAATATTATGTGCAAGTAAAGCCTAATCTGAAATATATTAAAGAGTCTGATGGTTATTTTCTTCTGAACATTTTAATAGGTAATTCAGAGGGAAAGTCATACATAACCTTTTCTGGAACAGAATTGAGTTATGAACTAGACAAAGATAACACAAGTATTTTAAAAGAAATATTTTCAGATGTAAAACATTAGCATTATTTTAAAAAATATTTTAATACAAATCCAATTTATAAAGAAGATAAATTTTAGAATCTTCTTTATATTGGATTTGTTTTTGGGTAGTTTTGCCTATCCCGCCAAAAAGGTATATTAGGGGCAAAATATATTATTAATATGGATTTTAGGTGTTTTGAAAGTTACACAATGTATTTGTGTAACTTCCACTTTCCTTAGTTACCAACCAATCCAAGTTTAATAATAAATTTTTTTGTTTTTATATACACCAATGATTAAAAATAAAATTCCTACTATAAAAAACACAGAATATTTTGTAATAATAGCTTGTAATGATATTTTTTCACCATTTTCGAATATACTTATATAATTAAAAGATTTAGAATTTATAAAAATAGATAACAGTTCATATATAAGTAAAAACATAAAACTTATAGTGGTTGACTTTAAAGTATACATTAACATGTATGCTACTGAAGTAAAAAAAAAGCATTGAATAACTGTCTTTATAAATTCTAAAAATACGTTATCCCAAAACAAACTGTATATTAAAAAAAGAACACTAACATGTATGATATACCAAGCAAATAATAAAGATATATGATGAATTTTAACTTTGCCTGAATCCTCAATACAGTATAAAATCTCATTTCCGTCTTCTTCAATGTATTCTTTGAACACAAAGATAATCCACCACAAAGACAGAATAGGTATGTACTTTTCCGCTTCTGAAAATACTAATACATAAGCATTTTCAATATTTCCTGATAGATTAACCATTCCAATATTTAAAATTGGAATAAAAATGTATAAAATAATTAAAGGAACAAAATAGTAAATTTTTAGATTTTTGAGAGAAAAATATGTAATTTTTATCATAGATTTATATTCCCTTTAATAGACACATGTATCCATCTTCTATAGTGGCTTCTACATTTGTATGTGCTACCTTTTCACTTGAAATTACTCTTAAAAAGTTTTTACCATCTCTCTCAAAAATTTTTTCAACAAAGTGGTTACAATTAATTTTTGTCCCTTCATCAACTTCAAAAACCTTTCCATTTGCTATTGATTTAATGTCCCCACTATTTCCCTCAATAATTATTTTACCATCATTCATAATTATTATTTTATCACAACACGCTTCTACATCTTCTACAATGTGGGTAGAAATTATAATTATTTTATCTGCTTTTATATAAGATAATAAATTTTTAAATCTTATTCTCTCTTCTGGATCAAGACCAGCGGTTGGTTCATCAAAAATTATTATTTTAGGATCTCCTAATATTGCTTGAGCAATACCTAACCGCCTAATCATTCCACCAGACAATGTTGATGTCTTATCATGAATCTTATCTTCTAAATTAACTATTTTAATACTATTTTTGATATATGAGTCTATTAGTTCTTTAGGTAGTTTTTTTAGTATGGCAAAATACTCTAACATTTCATAAACTGTTAATTCTTTAAATAATCCGAATTTTTGAGGTAAGTAACCAATATTTTTAGAAAATGTACTATTATTTACAATGTCTTTTTCCTGAAACTTTATATTTCCTTTATTAATATTATACAAATTAACTATACATCTCAACAATGTAGTTTTACCGGCTCCATTTGTACCTAAAAGTCCATAAACCCCTGTTTTTAAATTTATGGAAATTCCTTTCAATACTTCTTTTTTTCCAAAAGATTTATGCAACTCTAAAATTTCTAACATTTGAATCCTCCTAGTTACTTAAATTTTTAATAAATGTTATTGAATCTCTTTCGTCATTTTTATCTTTTAAAAATTTATAAGTACTTTTAATTACGTAAGCTTCTCCTAGTTCATTTATTTTTTTAAAAAACAAACTATGTATTTCGAAAAATGGATCGTTATTTTTACTCCATTCTTTAACGTTGTTTGTAAAACTATCTTTATCTTCAAGATAATAAAATAATACGTTATTAATTTTTCTTTTTTTTGTATCTTGTGGTAATGTCGACTTTATTAATCCAAGTGATAATTCTTTTTTATTTAAATCATTTACAAAAATGTGATCTCTAAACATTAATGTACCATTACCAATAACTTTAGAAGAAAGTGCTGCCGGTGATTGAAATATTTTTTTATTGCTAATATTAAACTCCTCAGGTTCTGAAAGTAGTTCCTTATATAATTTCAATGTCTTGTTTATATCAGAAAATCTATTTTTATCCATTTTGCTCAATATAAGTTCATAAAAAACATTGTTTTTAGTGGCTTTTTCTTTCATAAATCCACCGATTAAGGTTAATTCTTGTGCCTCACCTGAGAATCTATTATTACTTTTTTGTAGATTTGAGTAAATATTTAAATTTGATTTTACAGTTACCTCAAATTTAGTATTATAATCCCTTATTATTGGAATAAATCTAGATTCCTCTTTTATATATATTCTTTTATAGCCTTCTATTGGATAGTATGGAAAACATCCTGGTAGTAACACACCTTGAGCGTTACTGTAAAACACAGGACTATATCCACTATATAAAATTGTGATTTTCTCCAGTTTTTCATTAGTGGGGTTAGTTATCTCTAAATAATCCCCATCTCTTTTATATTCCAAACTTTCGCTATTTTTACCGATAATTTTCTCTATTTTATAATTTCTATAAAGTGTAAATTTGTAAGTGCTTAAAGGCTTTTTCTCATCTAAGTAAATACTTACATTACTCTGTAGTTGTCTATTTATAGTAAAATTCATGTTATAAGCTGAAATTTTAAATGATACCTTCTCTTCTTTTTGAATGTCATTTGCGTAATACAACTCATCGAAAGCTACATAGCTTTTGGGGTTATAATCTTTTTTTACAATACTACCTGATTTCGTATATCCATAGAAATTGAAGAGTGAGAGTATTATTAATCCTATAGCTATAAAATTTAAATATTTATGTTTTTTCTTATTTAATTTTAAAATTAAAAGGAAACTCATGAAACTTATCAAAGATGATAATAGATTCCACCTATAAGGTTCTATAGATAATCCATATAATAAATCTCCATCCCAATTTAAATTAGGCGGTAAAATATTTAATATTTCTCTGAAGGGATATATATTAATGCCATAACCCATAAAAAGTATATAAGGTACATAATCAAAAATTGGGCTTATTAAAATTATTAAAAGTATCATTACAGCATATGCAAGAAACCTTTTTAAATATAAGGATATAACACTTCCAAGACACATAGCAAAAATTGAAACTAGGAATATATTCAAAACATTATTCAATACGATGTGAACTAAATAAGGTTCAAAGTATATATTCATTCCAATATATACACTAAAGTTATATACAATAATATTTAAGGTCATAATTAATATAATTATTATAAGAACTATAATTTTTGAAAAATATAACTTTAAGTTTCCTTTGTTTAAAACTAAAAGGCATTCTAAGAGATTTTCATTTTTACTTTTAATTAAATACTCATAAGTTATAAAAGTAAAAAAAACAAAATAAATCATGCTAATCCGTTGACTATACTGTAAAAAATAAAAGGCATCTTTATGTATGTTTAGATTATAAATACTAAAAATCAAATATGCATTTACTAGAACGAAAAACAGTAAAAACGCTAAAGATAAATATATACTTTTAAAAAATATTTTAAAATTACTTTTTATTAAATTATTCATTTAAATACTCCCTTTAGTAAAATTGTCGGATAAAATTTGTAAAAACATGCAGTAAAATAATTTATTGCATGTTTTTACAAAAATAATTATTATTAGTTAGCTAGTATATCCGCATTTCTAAAAAATTAAAACCAAAGTTTTCCTGTAGCATTGCAGCCACTTGCTCCACTTCCATAAGGATTTAATTCCATCTGCCGAGAAATAGCTACCGTCGTCGTTGAAGTAGCACTTACACTACTTGATAAACTAAGTAAAACTGCACAAGATAAAGCAAAACTAGTTAATAATTTTTTTTTCCAATTTCATTACTCCCTGTATAATTAAATTTTATATTCTAATAAGTAATTACTTATCAATGAAATTCCCATCTATTCCAATTTAACACAAAATACATTAAAAATCAACATAATATACATATTTATGTATTGAAATTTGTATTGCAAATTATACTTTTAAATGCAAACATTATTTGACAAACGGTGTATATGCTTATCTTAGTAAGATTTGAAAATTCCCCTATTGAATAATCCATCTTATAAATCTCCTTTTAATATTTGACCTAGAGTTAACTCTATATTATATAATGTAAATAGTACTAGTACTTTTGGTACTTCACATGTAATAAAAAGTGTTGGAAGATGTGAAACTTCTATAGTATCACATGGCTCTTTAAGAATAGATCATGATGCTGTAGTAGAAGGTTTCGCTGTTCTGAAGTGGGGTCCTCTTAGTTTAGGTACACAACCTTATAGCGGGTTCAAAATTTGGGAAGAATAATCGTTAATTGTGACTTTACTATATTTTATGATTATGCTATAATTTTAACAAAATTCCAAAACTTATGGTTATTAATTATTGGCAACGATCTCATACTTAATAAAAAATTATAGCACTGTAGATTAAAGGAGGTAACATGGGTGGTATTGCTATTATATCAGTTATAATAATTATATCTATGTTAGAGATACAAAGACATTTCAGAATGTTAAATAGGTCTGTAAAAGATATAGAAGAGCTAAAGGAAAAAGTAGCCAACATTGAAGCATTGCTGAAAAAATAAAGTCAGAATCACCCCATTAAAAGAATTCAATATTACTCAAAACACAAATGTCATGAAATCATAATTTCACGACGTTTGTTATATGCTATTATACAGCCTATACACTCATTCTAACTTTAACATTATGCAATAAGGCTCTATTTTACTGCATAAATGATGTCTAATTGAGAATATGCACTCCATTTATGCATGATTTTTTACTTTTCCCATTAAATGAAACATCTCAAGAAATTGAGAGTGATTGGAATAATTCACTACTTATTATTTTCACAATAAAATTTTAGGGCTTCTCCAATAAATTTAGATGCACCATTGCCATATTTTTTATCGTTAACTTTTGTATACATAGGATTTGATAAATAAAGCTCCGACATAAGGCCCCAATAGTTGTCTCCCATATCCATTTTTAGAAACTTATAATCCTCATTATTCATATTTACCATTTCTTTAACAATTTGCTGGATCTCCTTTGAAGAAGGATCTTTACCTAAGTCAGATGTAAGCTTTATAGTTACTTCATTTGCTTTACGCATACTCTCTTCCAAATAATCTTTTTTAAACTTATCATATTGTTCCATTATAGTTGAAGAATTACTAAAATTTTTCTTCATAGCTTCAGTATATTTTTCTACACTTCCGAACTGCTTTATAGCAATTTTAGCAATCTTTTCTTCCTTAGATTTACATGTTTCAATAAATTCATTATATTTATCTATACTACCCCAATTTTTAATTACCTCATCCTCATGTTCTTTTTTAAACTCTTCCAATGCACTAAAATATTCACTCATATCAAATTCTTTAAAACTCATTGTGTTTTCTCCTTTTAATGTTTTATTTACAAGCTCTATTAAACCATTCAATCTGTTGCGTTTTAAAATAAGCAACTTTTCATGACTTTTTAGTGCTTGCATTTTATCAAAGTGGGCACTAGCCATGATTTCTTTAACTTCTTTCAAAGGTATATCAAGTTCCTTAAAAAATAAAATCTGTTGCAAGGTTTCAAGAGCTTCATCGTCATAAAGTCTGTAACCTGAGTCTGTGAAATTACTTGGTTTTAACAATTCGATTTTATCGTAGTAATGTAGCATGCGCACACTTATTCCTGTCAAATCCGAAACTTGTTTTATTGTTTTCATTGCTGCACCTCCAGCTTTGATTTTAGAGCTATCAATACTGTCTATCACTCCGCCGGCTATGAGTTTTTGACAATATAATTAAACTCTATTTTTATATTACACTATAACATAGTGTTAGGGTCAACACTTTTCTATAATTTTCGTTATATTGGTATTGCATTAAAAATAAAAAGGCATACAACATAACGAAAATTATCTTGAATGCCTTCTTGGATGTTGGCAAATAAATTTATTTACAATGAGTAAAGAATGAGCAATATACTCAAAGTGAATGTAACTCAATTACACTTGTGTTACATTCACTTATTAAAATTGTCTTGACCTACTTACACTTGGGCGTGTCTTATTTTTAAATTGAGTATTTGAACTTAATAAATTTATTGATGAAAATAAAGAAATAATATAAATAATCATATACATTTTTTACAGTTTATGTTATCTTAAGTATAAATATTACATTAATTCATATTTTTAAAAATTTATTTTATTGAATTTTGAAATATTAGGAGGTGAAAATGAGAAAAACTAGATTTAAATTTTTAGGGATTTTAGGGATTTTAATTATTATATTTACTCTTATTATAATAATAGGTGGGGCAACATATAAGGATAGTAGAGCTATAAGCTTGAATAAAGCATTGGAAATGGCCTCTATCACGTCTAAAAAATGGGATTCAAAAGCTGAGTTAATGTCCCTTACTAGTATTGATAATCCCGACTTAAGTATAAAAGAGGATGGACACGATGGAAATAGAAGGTACTGGAATTTTATTTTTATTGTTCCTGGAACTGAGAAGCAGTTAATATTAACAATACATGATAAAAAAATTGTTAATAACCATCCTGGTAAAGGACCTATCATAAATGATGGTTATATAAAAAATGAAGAAATTAAGCTTACTAGTAAAGAAGCAATAAATAAATGTACAAGCTATTTTAAAGTTATGCCAGGACAAAATTGGGCTGAAGGATATCACTTTACACTTAGTAAGCAAGATAATACAGTTGTACTTACAGTAGTATCCTTAGATCAAGAAGGATATTTTACTAGAACATTATTTAATGCTACAACTAAGCAACTAATTTCAGGAATACATAAAGTTCCAAAGGGCGGTGGATTGTTTAAGGAAGACAGTAAAATTAATTTAAATAATGGAAAGCAAGTATCAGTGGATAGTATATCTATTTCACCAAACTATGCAAATGATAGTTCGATGATTGTTTCATATTTTATTAATCCATATAAGCCAAACATGTCCCTTGAAGCTAGTATAACAACAGATAGTGGCATAAGTTGGAATGTACTCAAAATGAAAGATACATTTTATAGAATTTCTTTTTCAGATTCATATTCTACGGATAATTTAATATATGCAACTACACCTAAAGGATTAATTGCAACCAAAAATAATGGGAATACATGGGAGAAAATTTTAGTATCTCAATCCTATATTTTAGATATATATACAAATAAACAGAAAATTTTAATAAATGCTGAAGATGGACTATATATATCACGGAATAAAGGAGTTACCTGGAACAAGTTGCCTACTCCATCGAAGGTTTCACTTGCTAATTTAGACATTGATGGGAATGTATACATTTATTCTAATGATAAAATTTTAAAAGAATCTAATAAGCTATGGATAGATATGAAGGTTCCTTTGTCAAATGGTATTATGGGGTTTAAACTATATGATAAAAACTTAATTTCTTATTCATCTGATAGCATACAAATGCTAAATATGAATACAAGTAAATCGGAAAAAATCGGAAAGTTTAATGCTATTGATAATATATTTATTACTTCAAATAATGAACTATATTGTTTATTAAAAGATAGAACCTTAATAAAATTGATAGAAAACAAAAAATCTTATACATGGCAATCTCAAAAGGTAGATATTAATAAAGAAGGTACTCTTGTAGATTTAAAAATAGATACTGCTGGTAAATTATATTTTTGTATGAGTTCAGATGTAGTATGGGAACCACATTAAAGGAGATAATTAATATGAATTTCAAAAAATTATTAACTGTTTTGGCACTAACATTAACAATGAGCATGGGCATTTCATTAAAATCTAGTGCAGCTGTATCAACGTACTCTTCTCAAGATGTAACTGCACAAGTAGCCGCACTGGGAACCCCAATGGCAAGTGGTATTGGAGCGGATTACGGTTATGTAGCTGTCCACCCGTTTATTTGGGGTTCAAAGACTACACCAATTTTCCATTTTGGTTCCTATATTGCACCTACGGTAGCAGTACCTGGACCGTATGGCGATAGTTGGACTACTTTTAAAGTTGAAGATATAGGTGATGTATCAAATACACGAGGGCTAACTAAGTACTGGTTTGAAGTTTATTATGGACCTGTATCCAATACTGTTTCTGCACTTAACTTTGGAAAAACGCAAAGAAATTATACTCTCACATATTGACGACCTTATAAAAAATATATGAAAACAGATAAGTAAAATTATTGGACAAGTAGTTAATGTCTATACTAAAATAGTGATTTCATATATTGAAAATAAAGATGCCCCTGGTAAAGTTACCAGAGGCATCTTTATTATTTAACCGCTTTTAATTTATTCTCAATCCTTGTCTGACCTTCTAATAATTGATTTAATAAAGATACTATTTTATCATCCATATTATCACCTCATTTTTATATTATATCATTCTAAATTGTAACTGAATATCTTTTATTTAATTGAATGTAAAACGTATTGTGATAGAGTGGGAATCATTAAATGTATCTCCCAAATTGCTTGCATGGTCATTTATAATTTTTGTGCTGCTCTTTTTATTTATCAATTTCCCTTTTAGGCATACGGCAACCATTCGTGTAATTTAGGGCCACTTGACATTATTTTGAAATTGTAATTAGAAATTCAAAGTTCCATAAACGTTAAATTATAAATATATTAGTACTTTGATTATGGTACTGAATTATAGAACCGGTTAGTATAGCATTACTAGGTTTTACCTACCTAGTTAGCAATTAAGAACTATAAACGGTCGTTTATGGGAGGGCGTATTTCAATAAAAAAAACTTATATTGTTACATAATATGGGAAGTGGCCCATTTTTACATGAATGGTTGCCGTACCCCATTAAATGTGCCATTGTCACCACATTCTTTCCAAAAGTCCGGAATTTCAGTATTGCCCTCTTCTGATAGGTAGAATACGTTTATGCTAGTTATAAACAGCATGGATTAATATGGTAATTATATTACCGTTTCTGTCCTATTACTACACAGCCCCCTGTTTCCATTCAGAAAATATAAATTAAAACATTCCCCAAATGGGGTACTTCCGGGAATGTTTTTGAGAAATGATATAAGAGTTTTACAATATATTCAAATTTCAAAAAATGCGGGGTTTTGGGCTTAGAACCCCATGTTAGAACTGCTATTGGTTTACTTTTTTTCGCTTACTCTTTTCATTAATAAAATAAACTGCCAATAAAATTAAGACAACAGTCCAATAAATTATATTAATAATTGTTTGTGCTGAGTTACCTACATTGTTATATATACCAAAAGTTCTTCTGTAAAACATTCCTGTAATGAAAACAAAAATTATAACTAAATTAAAACCTTTTTTATCTTTACTATACTTAATTATAAAATATATACCAATAAAAATAGAAAGTAAAATTGTACCATAATCCATAATTACATCACTCCCTTATCCGATTTTTAATACTGTAAAAATATATAAAATTGTTTTTTGTTTCCCAGCTTTTATCTTTAGACTGAAAACCTAAATCAAACATGGTTATTTCAGCGGCTACAGTTGCGTGCTTTTCAAGAAAAAACATTTTTTAGCATATTGCTAAAAACACTGGATTTAACATACCATAAATAATTAGTCAAAAGCAAACGTTCATATTAAATAATTGGTATTCTCAAACACCTACTGTGTACAGGTTAGGTTTAGTTATCACCATATATTTACAGGCTTATAGCCGATTTCTGTTCCATTACTACCTATACCCCTTATAGAAAGAATATATGAAATGTTTCAAATATAAATAGACTTGATGCAACACCTATAAAACAATGCATATCCACATGTTGGATATTAATTCCACCATGTGGCCTATTTTTACCCGTATGTCGGTTGTACCCGTACTAAGTTCTTGGAGGTGTGATTGAGATCTAGCAATTTTGATTTAAGTTTAGTTGTTAAGGTTTCTTGATCATTCAAAACATATGGTTTAGGCTGCGCTTGCAAAAAATTATAATTAGGGTATTGCTGTGATAAATACACTTTTAAAATGTGTCCACTGGAGACACAAAATCAATGTAATATATCATATAAAACAATACATTCAAAATAATAATCACTTAACTAAATTTAACTAAATGCTTAACAACCTATATAACTCAAGGCTTAATTCAAAAATATGAATGTAATGTTTTATGGAAAATCGTACATTTATTTAGGACGTAGTTAAAGAAAGATACGACAGAACTGCATATAAAATTATGTTACATCAAGTCTACAAATTGGAATTTATCTCTTTTTAAAATAGTATGATGAATATTCCGTCCCATCATGGCCAATCAACTTATTTTCAGTAGGTGAAAAATCTAATTCCTTTAAAGCCTTTACTCTTTCGCTTGCAGTAGGAGGTGCCTTTGTTGCTATCATATTACACTCAAACAATTGATAAGTTTTATCAATAATCAATTTTAAAATATCAATTATATTGACTTTTGTTTCATAATCACTTCTCAAATCTAAACGGAGAAGCCCGCAATTATTAAAATAATCTTTAGAATCTCTATGAAATAACTCTATTGTTCCAATTGCAATATTATCTTTTTTATCTATAATAGACCATCTTACAAAACTTTTTCGGTCATACTCGAATTTCCAATAATCAAGAGCCTGCTTCATTCTTTCACGTGTATTATAGAAAAAATCATCTCCGCCACAATTATCGCTATTAAATAAGGGAACTGCTTTTTTATCAGAATATACTTTTAATAAGCCATCACAGTCATCTATAGAAATAACTCTTAAATTGAATTGTTTATTTTCAAATTCGGGGCAACTTACATATACACTATCCATATTTATTCTCCTTTTCAAATTATTATTTATTGATTTGTTTTACATCTTTGATATGTCACATTATGTATAGGTTTGGATTCAGATGTTGAGCCGATAAAAACTATCACCATAAGTATATACTTAAATGATGATAGCCACTAAAACTGCTCAATTTCTGAAACAAGCAAAAGAACGATGCCGCGTTTCCACTACTATGGAGATTCAATCTTTCCCCTCTTTCTGAAATTTGCTTTAACACTAAGATTAATCACTTTAATTTCCATAAATGTATCTTAAACTCTTCTAAATTTTGATTATTTTCTAAAAATAGACGTACTTTCCCCCTCCCCAAAATAAACACTCTACGAGACGCTATTCCATTTTTTTTCACAAGGTGGAGAAAAATTTTGGCGATTCAACTTCTCTTTTATAATCATTTTACCTTTACCACAGCAAGAACATGTATTTATATCTATTCCTGTCATCTTTAAAAGAAGCTCCGCTGCACTTAACTTAACATCTGAATTTTCACCTTTACTTTGTACTGCACCTGTAAGTTCTTTGCACTTTTGAAGTTTAGTTGACCTATTTCTATTGCTTAATATCCCATAGTGTCTAATTTTTACAAATTTTCTTGGTAGAACATGCATGAGAAATCTTCTAATAAATTCATCTACCGCAAGAGTCATAAATTTTTCTTTATTATGGTCTTTATAATCTCTCCACTTAAATGTTACATATCCATTTTCTAAATTTACAATTCGATGATTAGATATCGCTACTCTATGAGTGTATCTGCCAAGGTATTCAAGTACGTACTCCGCACTCCCGAAAGGGGGTTTGCAGTATACAACCCATTCTTTTTTATATAACTTACCTACAAAGCTTTGGAATATGTGTTTTTCTGTTAATTCCTCAATTCCAGTAGTATATTTAAGAGCATTACTATAATAAGCTTTTTTAAGATAAAATAAGAATTTTCCTCTAAATATTCTTGATAAAACTTTCACTGGAATAAAAAAATTCTTTTTAGAATTTATCCATTTTGTACCATCAAAAGTTAAACCACCACTTGGAACTATACAATGCATGTGAGGGTGATTCATTAAGTTTTGACCCCACGTATGTAAAATTGACATAAATCCAATTTCGGCTCCTAAATATTTTTTATCTCTTGAAAGTTCAAATAATGTTTCTGAAACAGCATTAAAGAGGATAGAATACATTTCCTTTTGGTTTGTAAGAGTTATATAGTTAAGTTCTTGAGGTATAGTGAAAACTACATGAAAATACCCTACGGGTAATAAATCCTCTTTTCTTTTTTCAAGCCATCTTTCCTTTGCTAAAGTTTGGCATTTAGGACAATGTCTGTTTCGGCAGGAATTATAAGAAACTCTAATATGCCCACATTCATCACATTCATCTATATGACCACCAAGCTCTTCTGTTCTACAAGCTTCAATATCAATCATAGTTTTCAAAATGTGCAGCGGAAGCTGATGATTTCTCCTATATTCATCGCCATACTGATTAAATATATCTTGAATCTCAATCATCTTTTTCTCCTAAGAGCACATCCAATGGACTCTTTATATTAAGTAAATCCATTCTTCTAAGATGTAAATAAATAGTGGTAGTAGTTATTCTGGTATGTCCTAAAAGTCTTTGAATGTAGCAGATATCTGTACCAGCATCCAATAAGTGAGTTGCAAAGCTATGACGAAGCGTATGGACAGTTGCATGCTTAGTGATTTTAGTTTTTTTTATAGATTTCTCGAGCATTTTCTGAACACTACGTGGACTTATAGAATCTGTACGACCCTTTCCAGAAAATAAATATTCCGTAGGATGATATTTTATCCAATACTCTCTAAGGATTTCTAAATTTGCTTTTGACAACAATGAATATCTATCTTTTTTACCCTTGCCCTCTCTAATTAATATTTGCATGTTTTTACTATCAATATCCGTTATTTTTAAATTGCAAACTTCACTAACCCTTAAGCCTGCGGAGTAAACCGTCATGAGAATTGCCTTATGCTTAAGGTTTTCAGTAACATCAAAGATAGACTTAACCTCATCTGGGGATAATACAGCAGGTAATTTTGATGGTTCTTTCATCCTTGCGATTTTGTCCGAATTCCAGTATCTATTCAGAGTTTTAGTATAAAAAAATTTAAGGCTTGAATTAATATAATTAACTGTTCCTTCACTTAATTTCTTTATAATGATACAATAATGTAGATATTCACAAATTTCTTTTTCACCTAAATACTTTGGTGATTTGTTGTAAAATTTAGCAAAGTTACTAACGTGATTAATATAGCTTTTTATAGTCGTTGGACTATAACCCCTTAGTTCCATATCCATTTTCATTTTTTCTCTTAATTCTGACATAAATAATAACACTTCCTTATTTTTTATTTCGACAATAAAAGTTTATAGGAAGTGTGTATTATAATAAAGAAGTATCTTAGTAAATAGGATACTTCTTTATATTTTATTTATGTAAAAATTAAATTAAGCGCATTAGTACTCGTCTGCCACCGTTTTTAGCGGTTTAGTTCTAGAAGAATATTCCGTATTAAATATTAGCTATAACCACTAATTTATATGTATTATAATTTGTACTCCAATTGAACATCAAAAGGCTCATGGCTAGCTATGTCATCATTAATTTCTTTTGCATCCACACACCCAACAGCTTGATAAAATTGTTGGGTTTCTTCTGCTGAATGCCCTGATATATAAAGTTTTTTTGCACCCCATTCTTTATCTTTCTTAACACATAAGGCAAACAATTGTTTTCCAAATCCTAATCGCCTATACTCAGTAGAAATATGTAACTGCATTAACTGTACGTATTGCTTTTGACTCCCAAAAAAGTTATGTAGTAATGATGAAAATGCTATAAGGGTGTTACCATTATAAAACACACCAAAAACAATTCCTCCACTATTTATACAATCGGTAAAATCTTCATAAACAATTTCTCGTTTTAATTCATTATCCCAATTCTCAATAAATGGGTTTTCTATCAATAATTTTTTACCATCAATCATCCTCCAAACATTTGAAATTTTCTGATAACGATTGAAATGTTCTAATAAATCTGGAACTAAATCAACATATTTCAATTCCCTAATTACTATATTCATTAATTATTTTCTCCTTTTGCATCAAATAATTTTCTTTATCATATCTTGTATAAGCAAATTTATGATAACCTTTCAAGTAGCGACATTGTATCAAGGTTTCTTCAAACTATGGCAAAAAATAAGTTATGTGGAAAGTAAGGAAACAGTACAAAATAATAAAGTTCAATCATATTTAAGCAATAATCAATTTGTAGTAATTTTACTTTTAGTTGGTACTGTAATAGTAGCTTTCTTTATAGTTAGATTTAAGAAGAGGCACAATAATTAAATCATCACCTGCGAAGCCACAATATTAACAACTTCTAATCTCGTTATTTATAATAAATTTTTAATACGCTCATTTGATATAAATTTAATTATTATGATTGGAATAAATAAGATATATACAATAGTCGTATTAGCTGGTTTAAAAACCGTAT
This sequence comes from Clostridium sp. FP1, assembly GCF_011065975.2. Taxonomy (NCBI): domain Bacteria; kingdom Bacillati; phylum Bacillota; class Clostridia; order Eubacteriales; family Clostridiaceae; genus Clostridium; species Clostridium sp. FP1. Next base: position 130,694 of record NZ_JAAMNJ020000003.1, read on the forward strand.
AAATTGCTACTATTACTAGTAGTATTATCAATATCGTTCGGATATTTAATATGAATTTAATTTTCTTATAATTCTTTTGATTTATTCCCTTTGATTTAATTAAATTTAGCGTAGCTTTATCTAATAAGAAACTTACAGAAAACCTATTGTATTCTTGTTTTGAGAAATAATAAAGACCTATTATTACGTTAACTATTATAAATATTACTAGTGTAATAAATGATCTGTTAATAAACATGTTATACCACTCCTTTTCAATTCAATACTTTATAGTTTACTACACATGCAATTATAGCTTTTTCTAACATGAATTCCTCTTCCATCTTATCTGGCAATATTTTCTTTATACTATTCGTGTAAAAAACAGCAATTGACTGTCTTCTATTTTTTGTGAAGTTTAAAAATATAAGACAGCCATTTTGTACCTGCAATTATAAAAAAACTAATAACAAACCCTATAATATTAATATAGACATATTTAATAGTAGTAAAGCCATTGAAACGCAAAAATAATAGATAAGCAAGTATTATTCCAATAATACACCCTATTGTTGACGGTAAACTTTTTTTAATAGCTTTAATTAATAATGCTCCATAACTCATACCACACCTCTATCCTTTCTGTATAATCTTGATTTTACTTATAAATTTCAGGTATTCTCACCTATGGACTGGAATATTTTTTTCATTAAATATTTAGTAATTCCACCACAATATTCTACCAATCCAACCTAACTTTTAAAGATATTATACCATTAAATACTATTTCTACAAATCTATCACAAAAGTAAGGTTTTTATATTGTCATTATTTGTATATCACAGTTTTTTTTACATTAATTTTCATCTGACGATATCAACATTACGAGGACAAAAACAAGTCCTATTATTATGCCGTAGGACTTGTTACCCCCAGGGGGAAATAAAATTATTTGCTTTGGACAAGTTTACTGATTACATTTTATTTGTATGAATATACAAACGCAACTTTAAATAATTTTGCAATTATATACCAGTGAGTAAGTTTGTCCAAAATTTTAGCTAAGCTTGAATTGCTTTTAACTTGTAGTTGTTAACAGTTAATAACCATGATATACTAACAATAATGGAGGTGTTACAATGGCAATTAATAAAGAAACTCATGTTATTGTACCTGTTGTTATGAGTATAGAGCTGGAAAAACAGCTGAAAGAAATAGCCCGAAAAAGTGAACGGAGCAGATCCGCACAAATGGTTACATATATTAAAGAAGGTATAAAAAAGGAACTAGACGGAGGGGATATATAATGGCACAAATCATTGCAGTAAGCAATCAAAAAGGAGGCGTTGGCAAGACAACGTCAACATTAAATTTAGGAGTAGCTCTTACAGAACTTGGCATGAAAGTATTAATGATAGATCTGGATCCACAAGCCAGTTTAACAATTTCAATAGGTCTTGAGCCTGAAAATTTAGAAAAAACAATTTATAATGCACTGATTGATGATGTGGATATAAGGAAATTAATTTTATTTAATGAACTTCTCTATTTCGTACCATCTACCATAGACCTTTCTGCCGCAGAAATGGAACTAGTATCTGAGGTAGGTCGCGAATTCAAATTAAGGGATGCACTTGACCCCGTGAAAGCAGACTTTGACTATATATTAATCGACTGCCCTCCTTCCCTTGGGCTTCTAACTATTAATGCATTAGCTGCATGTGATGCTGTAATTGTACCTATGTCACCGGAGTATCTTGCATTAAGAGGCTTCAATTTGCTTGAAAAAACCATGGCTAAGGTAAAAAGATTAAATAAAAAGCTTACCTTAATGGGAATATTAATAACTTTATACGACAATAGAACAACACACCACAAAGATGTAGTAGCAGAGCTTAGAAATAGTTATCCTGTTTTTAATTCCATGATAAAAAAATCAATAAAATTTCCAGATGCAGTTTTAGCTGGACAACCTATTATGACCTTTGATAGAAAATTCGAAGGATCTATTTCCTATCAAGAACTAGCTAAGGAGGTTATAACATGGGACGCAGCAAAATAAGCCTAGCCGATAAGATGAAAAAAGTAAATGAACTTCAATCACAAGGAGTAAAAAAAGGACAAGGTGCAGATGCATTTTTCAAAAGTACCATTGCTGGTCAAAGAATTGAAAACACTGGTAATAGTACGGATATAGTCATGGGCACGTATACGTCACCGTGTACAGACACAAAACCGTGTACGGATACAGATACGACTACAGACATGTCGCCAGCTACAGTTGTAAATACGCATTCGGATTCGGTGCTAGATTCCTTACTGAGCAGTAATGAACAATTTGTAAGATGTGTGGCCTATTTAAGAAAAGATCAATCAGATTTTGTAAAGGACCTATCAAAACAACTGACTAAGAAAAACAAAGGAAAAAGGATAAAAGAATCGGAGATATTTAGAATGGCTATGGATATGCTTATGGATGCTGTGAAAAAATAAGTTGTAATGTAATCAGACTAAGGATACCCAATGTTATTTTAAATTAACTATATATAACATTGTTCTTTAGATAAACATATATTCTATGATAAATAAGACGCCAATTTGGCGTCTTATTTACTTATTACCACTAAAAATTATTTTTACAATATTTTTAATTTTTTAATAAACTTTCAATTTTATTATCATCAATATAATTATCTTTTATTAGATAAGCTCTCTCAATTGTCTGAGAATTCTCAGTATCATCTTTTCCTACTATCTTTATTGTAAATACAAATTTATTAGGATAATATAAGTATATAAATCGATCTTTATAATAAAAAATAATCGAAAAATTTTTTTTTGGAGTATCATTATTTAAAAATTTAACAGGATGTATTTCTTTTATATTAAACTCATTTAAATAATCTAGTATTTTTTTGCCTTTTTCTTTTGATTCTTGAGTACCATCATAGAATTGCTGTGAATATGGATTAGACCAAAATACAGAAAGATGTTCTAAATTTATATCTTTATAACAGTTACTATCTTTAGTAGAATAAAGGTTTGTTGTTAAAGATTTTGGTATATAAATAGTGTATTTATTTTTAAAAATATAATTATAACTTGCATAACATACAATGATAATCATTACTATAAATAAAATAATTGAAGAAAAAATAATCTTTTTCTTTTTAGTCACTATAATCCCCCCCCGTATATTTTAAATAGAATATAGTATAAATATATTTTAGGTTAAATTTATTCACATTGTAACATTTGTGTAAAATTTATACAATAAGTCAAGTAATTGATTTTTTTATAAAAGAAAACCCTTATCAAACTCCTCCATCATATGAAAAACTTATTGGAAATTTAAAAGGATTTTATTCAAGGAGGATAAATATACAGCACAGAATAGCCTATGCTGTATATGAAAAAGAAAATACGGTCAAGATTTTAAGAATGCCATTAATGGATAAAGCATTGAAAACACTGATAATAGTACGGATATATCTATGGGCACGTACACGTCACCGTGTACATACACGAAACCGACTACGGTAACAAGCACAGACAAGGCCATGAGCACGGGTTGGGTGCCAAAGAGTAATGAAGGTTATGTCGCGTTGGTAGAAAATGGCTAACTAAATAAATATATAAAGTTTCTGTTTGATGCTTAAAATAGATTTGAGGAGGCATAGTATATTATGCAAGAACAAGTGATAAAAAAATCGTGTTGAGCAAGTGAGCAAGACTCTACTCGTGTAGTGGAGAATAATAACCTTTGCCCTATATGTAATAGTGAGGGTATAGAAGTAAAAAACATTACTATAAAGCATTTAGTTATTGATGAATTAACATACCAAATAAAAGATTATAATTATTTTATTTGTATGAATGAGGGATGTAATGTTGTATACTTTAACCCTAATTTAGGCATATCATACAATAAGCAACAAGTAAAAGTACCTATATGGTTTAAAAAAGACGCTAACCCCAAATATATATGTTATTGCAACCAAGTTACAGAGCAACAAATTATAAATGCTGTTCTTAATGATGGAGCGAAAGATATGAAGGATATTATTAGGCTTACAGGAGCAATGAAAAATGGGAAGTGTGAAATTAACAATCCTTTAGGTAAATGCTGTAGCGAATTCATTCAAAAAACTATCAACAAAGCATTGAATATTAAGAGATAATCAGTGACGCAATCTTCGTATATGTCGAAGTTACAAGGAGGGAAATTTATGTTTATAGAAACTAATCCAAGAGAAAAGATTTATAGAGATTTAATAGATTTAGCTTTTGAAGTTTGTAATGAATTTGTATTAGTGGTAAGAATTAATATGGATATAAATACTAATATTAATTACGTTTTAGAAAAATTACAACCATCTCTAAAAGAAGTAAAAGAGCAATTTGAATGGCCAGGTACAATATATGGTGGTGAGCAACCTGCATTGGTATATTATTACAATACTGATAATCATGCTAAAGAAATACTAAAGCAAGTATCAAACTCACTACATGATTGGGTTCAACCAAACTTACCAGAGGACTTGTCTTTTATAAAAAATCATAAGCCTTGGTTAATTAACACTTCACATGAATACGAAAGTTACTTTGAAACTAAAGATGAAGAAGAAATCAATAAAAGTTTGTGCCGTTTTTACTTGTGACGAATTAGGAAAATATGCTGACATAATTGGACTGCTTTTAATTCTTGCTTTTATGCTATACAATGGTAATAATGATTCGAAATAGTAAGAAATGATGAATTAGGTTAGTACAAACACAAATTATTTTTAGGATGTGATTATATGAGTGCTTATTCGTTTATAGCAACTAATTATGAAATACCAGAAGTAGAAAATTCAAAGAAAAGAATTATAACTGTACAAGAGGCCATTGAATTAGGTATAAAAGCACATGAGTTTATGCCTTGGGACAATATGAACCCAAATGATAAGATATTGTTCCTTGAAAAAGAAAGCGATTTAGATGAACTGGTTATTACAAAAGATACTGCATATGAGAAAAACGTGAGATGGTATACAGATAAACCATTCATTTATTCAGTAAATTTTGGGTATTCGGAATTAAGAGTAAAGCAGTTATTAGAATACTTAAAAGAAAATATTAATGAAGGACAGCAATTAGAACTATGGTCAATATGGCTTGATGATAAGCAAAAAATTGAACCTATTACATGTAATTATGAAGAAGTTTCTACACATAATCTGAAGCAAATGTATGATTGGCAGGATAAAAAACATGTATGTCATAGTTGTATAATAATAGAAAGATAAAATTACATCCAATATATTAGATAAATAGACTAACCATATAAACTTTTTGTTATATGGTTTTTTAGTATTGACACATACAGTTGAACTATATACAATGTAACTGTACAGTATGACTATATATTTACACTTTATAACAAAGGGGTTAGAGAACTAAATGAAAAGAAATAAAAATTTGCCACTTACAGAAACAGTGTATTACATTCTTTTATCTCTACTTGAACCAGCACATGGATATTTAATTATGCAAAAAGTTGAAGATTTAAGCGGCGGTAAGGTAAGAATAGCGGCAGGGACTTTATACGGAGCCATTGAAAATTTGCTGAAATTAAAGTTTATTCAACCTGTTGGAAGTGATGACATTAGGCGTAAAGTTTATCTTATCACAGACGAAGGAAAGAAAGTATTACTTCTTGATTTTGAAAGAATGAAACATATTATTGAGATTACTCAGAATAATTTGAAATAGAATGGGGTGTCAATATGAAAAAACTTAGATATTATGTCAGTCTTGATAAAGAAGAAAAATGGTTAAATGAAATGACAAGCCAAGGTTGGGAATTGTATAGAAAATATATAAAATATGAATTTCGCAAAACTTCATCTAGCAATACTATTACAAAAATAGATTATCGCAATTTTAAGTCAAAGTATGATTTTCAAAATTATATTACACTTTTTAAGGACTGCGGGTGGGAACATATTGCGGGTTCAAAAACATCTGGAAAACAATACTTTAAAAAGATGGATGAGAGAGCTGGTGATGATATTTTTTCTGATGTATCTTCTAAAGCAGAGCGATACAAGAAGTTATCAAATATGTGGCTATCAATGGTAGCATGTTATATTGCGATATTTATGTCCTTCGATATTGATATTGCTACAGTATTAAATCCAAAATTATGGTACTATACGCCTGGATTATGGCAAAAGATAGGAACATCCTTTTGGGGCGCATTCTTATGTGAAACACCTTTCGCAATAATGAGAGGATTTATTTGGTTGGCTTTCCCTTGTTTGATTATTCTATATACTATTTTCGCGGTAAAAGCACAAATGTATTATAAAAAGACAAACCTTGAAAACCAAATATGAGAATTATTGTGATGTGTTATTGCCCTAAATGTCATGCATTTACAATGCATGACACTGATAAGGACAGAAAAAAATGATTAAGGTAAGATTTTTTAAATTATAACAAGTAGTTATCAATGCAGCATGTACAAATCTTCAGAAAATCCACCATGGATACTTACCATTTTATGAAAAACGACCCTTTATAGGTATATATATGTTATTATGTAATTATTAAGAATAATAATTGTAGAAATACAATTAAAAAATAGGGGGTATTTATTAATGAAAAGTCTTAAAAGTATTATGATGATGGGGTTTATGTTATTAATAGTTATACTGTCAAAACCAGTGATGGCAGTGGAGTTAAATCGTTTTACAGATGTTCCAAGTTTTTCCATAGTAATCGGAGATAATATGTATACGTTAGAATATGCAAATGATTCAAAAAATCTAAATCAAATTACTAGTGCATTGGCTAAAAATCAAGGTGATATTTTTATAAAAACAGACGATAGCGGCTGGATAAAAAATAGTACTGGTAAACAAGTGAATAAAGATTCGGTAAACGTTTTAACTATTAAATATAACAATGGTAAAGAAATTGGAAGAACTGTAACCGCACCAGTTAAAGATACTTCTGGAATTTCACTAACTTCAAAAGCTCATGAAATTCGGTTTATTTCAGCTATAACAAAGACTGGAGAAACCACAGCTACTTTTAAATACAGAGTATTCGATGAAAATGGCATAGATATTACTAAAGCAGTTCCGGTCCCAGATATAAAGGGATTTGCGACTTCAGATTCATCAGTAATCTTGGATCCGTTATCAAATACTGGTACCATAATATTTGAATCTTCTTCTCATATTGATAGCGAATATTCGGTTTTATTAATTATTTCTGAAAATATATCAATAGGGCTAAGTTCAAAAGCTCCAGCACCCTTTGTTGATAATGATTATGCTAAAACAATAGCTGAATTTAGGTTATTTAATGCACAATTACCTATATCTAAAATTGAGTTTGAGAAAAAGGAATTAACAAAGACTAGTAATACCACCGCCACTTTCAAGTATAAGGTAAAAAATACAAATGGTATTGACATTACTAAAGCAATTAAAGCATCACAGCTAGTTGGAAATTCAATCATAACGAGCTTAGACCCATCAACAGGTACGGGCACAATAACATATGCATTTTCTGATACTAACGAAAAAATCACCCTTACATTACGTGATAGCGTAACTGGAATAACAGCAAGCTCAACATTTAATGCTGTAAATTCAAAAATAGATAAAATTACGATACTTTCAACCAAAATAGGTTTTAATAATGAAAAAACTAATAAGATTGGATACGTTACGTATGATATGTTTGATCAGTATGGAAAGTGTGTAAAATACGAACCAATTGCTAATAACGTGACATTCAAAAGTGAAATTGGTACAATTACTCGTATAACCCCTGGTACTCTTGAATTTAAACTCAATGCAAATGTTGACGCTTCAACTCTTACTAAAGTAATAATAACTGCTACTGATTCAACTAGTGGAATTTCAACAAGTGCAACATTAACTGTTGTTAAAAATTCTGGGCTAATTATTTCACAGTAAGACGCCGACAAGGGTTATAGTTGATGATGTTGATAAATTGATTGATGTACAAAATCAGGGTTTCTATACTGATTTTGTAAAATATTAGCAAGCAATAAATGAATAAGCATCAGTGGCTATGAAAATAGTTGTTGGTGCTTATTTTAATAAACAGAAGTTGCTGTACCCTAAGTTAAGTTTCTTGCAACATTCCTATTGACGTCACAAACAATAAAGATTTGTGACGTTTTTATATGTTGAAATTAAAATAGTACTATCCTAATCTTTATTTTTATGTTATATTATGGTATTATTAAGACATAATCGTAAAAATTTGTATATAATCGGAGGATGACCTTAATTGAAAAATTCGAAAAAACTATCAAAACAAATTCTCATTGTTTTAGTAATTATCCTGGTAACTGCAGGTATAATTTATATGTATCCCAAAGATATTGATAAATCCTATCAAGGGTGTGTATATTTACATGAAAATAAAAAAGTAACTACCATTACATTTCATCTAAAAGGCAAATTGTATAACTCGCCATTTTTTAATGGTAAACGAATACTTGGAACAATAGAAATTGAAGGTAACAAATATACCATTGATTTAGGTAAAAGCAATTTATCTCATTTTATTGGATCATCAAGTTTTGGAGATAATGACTTTATTGCAAGACTTTCTGATGATTTCGAGTCAATTGATATGATTGGAGTGAGTCAACCTTCAATGATAATATTCGCTCCCGCTAAAAATAAGGAAGATTATTTAATTGTACAAAAAAAATTACACGTTAAAACAATTTCAACCTTAAAATAGTGAAAACAAAATCTAAATTTGAGTATTTAAATTTGGAAAGGAGACTTAATGTGGATATAATCGAAACAATTTATAAAAGAAGAAGTATAAGGAACTATTTGGATAAGCAAGTTGAAAGAAATATGATTATGACTTTATTAAAAGCTGCTACAGCAGCACCCACGGCAGCAAATTGTCAGACATGGGAGTTTATAGTTATTGATGATTCAGAGAAACTTTCAGAAATGAAAGAGCAATTAATTTTTGCAAGGTACAATGCACCTGTTGCTATTGTTGTGTGTGGGAATATGAAGTTAGCATTTAAAGGCCCAGGTAAAGAAATGTGGGTTCAAGATTGCAGTGCAGCAATAGAGAACATTTTAATTGCTGCAACAAGTATTGGACTTGGTTCCGTTTGGATAGGTGTATACCCTATTGAAAGTAATATAAAGCCAGTAAAAAAAATACTCAATATCCCAGAGCATGTTTCTCCTCTTGGTATTGTATATGTTGGATATCCGGCAGAGGAAAAAGAATCGAGAACCAGATTAGATGAAAAAAGAGTATATTGGCAGGAATATGAACCTAGTCGTAAGCATAGGACAAAGGATAAGCCCATTATAGGGCATTATTAGAGGGTTTAAGAGTGGTCTTCAAAGACATAAAATATGTCTTTTTTTTACAGAAAAATTAACAAAAGGGACACCGAGAACTTCTGCACATGATTTTTGTCGCAGATGAGGCTATGATGGTGGTAAGCAACAGTTAAATTTCAAAAATATCTTTGATTTTTAACATGAATATATTACAAAGGAAGGTTAATTCGCAACCTTCTTATTATACGACAATAGAGTAGCACACCACAAACCTGTAGTTTCAGAGCTTAAAAAGAGTTATTCTGTTTTTCATTCTATGATGAAAAAAATAAATGAACTTCAATCACAAGGAATAAAAAAAGGGCAAGGTTCAGATGCATTTTTCAAGAGTACCATTGATGGTAAAAGCATTGAAAACACTAATAATAGTACAGATATAACCACGAGCACGTACACGTTACCGTGAATAGGCACGAGTACGTTATTTTTTCTTTGAACAAGTTTACTGACTGTTGTGGTATTTTAATAGCTTATTTTACTCCTGAGCAGTGAGCAAGATTGTCCAAGGCTTCCTTAACCCCAGATGCATACCAGATAAAAATCAAATATTGAGATGCTTTAATTTATTTCATTAGTATTTATATTTTTTACATACTCTCTGTATTCGCCACTTCTCATTTTGTCTTCACTCCCTTCTTAAGTTTCATAATAAAACCCCTCCTATGTTTTTGACAGTGGAGTACGGCAACGATTCGTGCAAAAAACAGCCACAAGACAGTATTTACCATTTTTAATGAACTGTAAAGCAAAAATGGTACTACTATTTTGTGGCTGTTATGACGTGAAATACGAATAATACCAACTAAAGATGCTGGTATTATACGCTACAGTATGCTTTCTATAATCCTATCTACAACAGTATCCCATGGCCTTGATTCAATCACTTTAATCCCTAATTTCCCGCAGGTATCCACTAGCCAATCTCCATACTCAGCACTGGTATCCGCTCTGAAATGTTGCAATTCGCCACCCTCTCTGGCAAGATAATTTTGCACAATTTGATTTTTATCCGGCTCATATATATATATAGATTTTACCTTTGGATTTTCAAAAGATGCCGCAAATTCAGGGTGTATAAAATCACCCTCAATAATGACTGGTACATCAGCTTCAATGTGATTGTCAACAATTGCCTTTAATCCGGGAATCATTTCTTTGCTTACGTCAATAAGCCACTTTACATTGCCGCTTACACCGATATCTATCCAGTTTATGCCGGTACTCCAATAATGAATTGCCGGAAGAATCTCTCTCGTTGTCATTGCCTTTACAGCTTGGCAAATATCATCCACTTCCATGACATTCACGTTATAAAAATGAGCCAGTTCATAGGCAACACTTGATTTACCCATACCTGAAGCACCGCCTATAAACAAAACCGTCCAATTTCTATCTCTGTTCAATTTATCACCCTCATTCCTATCAGTATTTAGCACATAGTACATAAATAATCTATGCGTCGCACAATAAAATACCAATCCGACTTAACTTTCAAGAATATTATACCACCAGATACTATTTTTACAAACCTATAACTGTCACAAAAAGTAGGGGTTTTGTGTTGGCATTATTTTATGTCACCAAACTATGGATAATTCATCCTATATAAAAATCCCAAGTCTACGCAGCCCTTTCGGTAAAGCTCGCGACCACCACCTTTACCGAAAGGGAACTATTATTCATCACAACTATACCTATGTAGTGTTGTTTACATCTGATATTTGCTGGGGTCTTTTATGATGAATAGGTTTTAGATACTTATTAAATCATCATCTGCGATGCTGCAATATTAACGACTTCAGAAGGAGATTTATACTCCCACTGAAGTTTTCTATTTGTTATAGCTTGTAACTCCCACTTATAGAAGTGGGAGACTTTCCTTCTGAAATGTCGTTAAAGTTTATTTTATAAACTGATTTTCCAGTAGTACATTTATGATAAAAGAACAAGAACATATTTCTACCCTTATTGATTAATAAAAGATTGGTAATTTAAAACAAAGTTTGATATTTTGGAATAAACTTTGTTTTAAATATCTTTGTATTCCGAGCTAAAAACGCCAGAATATTAATTATTGAATATTCTGGCGTTCATATCTATTATTCCGTTTTTATTGTTGATTCATTAAATGAGAATAATTAGCCATAAAACCTTAAACTAATTTGTCAATATTTCCTAATTGAATGTGTTGAATACTTGTTTGGATTTTTTCATCTGGCCAATCCCACCACTTAATTTTCAATAATTTTAAAATTATATCATCATTAAACCTTTTCTTTATAACTTTTGCAGGTATGCCTCCAACAATAGTATAAGGTGGAACGTCATTAGTAACTATTGCTCTGGTTCCAATAATTGCACCATCACCAATTTTCACACCTGACATAATTATAGCGTCATAACCTATCCACACATCATTTCCAATCACAATATCTCCCTTATTATCCCAAGCATCTGTTATATGGCTGACGTCTAAACCCCATTCCTCATAAAATATTGGAAATGTATAAGTAGCTAGTGATTTCATTGTGTGATTTCCACTTGTCATGAGAAACTTCGCTTTACATGCAATTGAACAAAACTTCCCAATTATTAATTTATCATTGTTTACAGGATACTGATATAATACATTATTTTTTTCAAAATCCCTTGGATCATTATAATAATCATTATATATTGTATAAGCTCCAACTTTTATATTATCTCTTGTAATTACATTTTTAAGATATATTGTTTGGTAATCGTTACTTCTTGGATATACTTTATTTGTATTTGGAATAGTCATGTTTAACTCTCTCCTTTGTATTATGCTAATTTTCTGACTATCCCATTATTACAATACATTTCTTCATAGAATCACTCCTAAAATAATCCTTACTTTTTTCGTTATTTTATACCATTATGGATCAACTTGCAAGTAAATAATACCATTATGTACGATATATTACTATTATTTAGGGGGGATCTTACAAAGGGTGTTAACTAAAATGCAATAAAAAAGTCTTAGACCATTACATAAAATAGATATAAACCATGGCTTTTGATTACGTTAAGCAAATAATTTCTAAAAATAAAACAAGAGCATTTATTTGCATTCTTGTCGCACAATAATAAAATAATATTGCGTCGTAATGTTTTGTGTTTGAGATGTGTCATCCTTAGAGCTCTACCTGTTTCATAAAAAAATCATTTCTTCTTCACTAAATCCTAGCTTCCTATATAAGCTATGCGCCCTCTCATTGTTTAATTCTGCATGTAGCTGGACCCTTTTATATCCATTCTGTTTAGCAAACTCCATTAAATATTTCATTAGTTCTTCCCCAATACCACTTCTTCTATAGGGTGAAGATATATATAAATCATCAATTGTTAAAGCTTTACCTCTGGACCATATGCTGTAAGCCGTCCATGTATTCGCATATCCGATCACCTCACCATCAACTTCACCAACAAAAATTAGTATATGTTCAGGCATAATCAATGCCTCTCTGAGCACACTTTTCATTTCTTTTTCTATGGGTATTTTCAAAGATATCCAATAAGGATTCTCATCCATTACTTCCTGCATAAAGTCCAGATTAAGTTTAACAAATGATAATTCATCTTCTGCATCACATTTCCTTATAATAAGAGTACCTATCATAGCAATTCTAATATAATCTTTCATATTTGGGATTTGTCATGGAGTCTTATCTGGAAATATTATACAAAACCTGTCAGCTATGATTTCAGGAATAATTTTTTCTTTAATATATAACTATACAAATAATTTAACAATATCAATTTTACTCCATATTTTTATTAACCTCTTACTAGTAATACATGTATAAATTCCTATTGAAATACTGTTGTGTCCGTATTTAATTATATAACATAATTAAATATAAATTGCTTCCCTAATCTTAAAATCTTTTAACTTTGTATCAGAATGAGATGTATGTGACTGAACTAATAAGTATTTGCTTTTTACAGTATCCTTCTCTGTATTAAATCATCTTCTGCGAAGCTGCAATATTAACGACTTCAGAAGGAGATTTAGACTCCCACTTATAGAAGTAGGAGACTTCCTTCTGAAATGTCGTTAAAAAACTGTAACCATTTAAACCAGTACATGTGGTTATCAAGGTATTTTGTAGCAACACTGTAAAATCCATACATACATTCTTTTAATTTGCTATGAAACGCATTAATATGTTGTATATGATATATGCCTTCCTTGTGATTCCCACGTTTATAAGGTTTTCGTGGCATTATAAACGTAGTGCTTTTCTTATGATTTCATCTAAAAGATTCTCTGAAAAACGCCTCGTCAACTTCTATAACTCCACCAACATTACCAATACCCATATACACTCTGATAGCATCTAAAAACTTATGCCTCCAATAAAAAGATGTAGTCACACTAATCTCGACTATCTCGGCACATTTTTTTATAGAATAACCATTTATCATACAGCCTTTATCTAAAATCATACATTCACTTTTTTATACTCCAATTTACGGTAATGATGGTATAATTAAATAAATTATTATGTCGTAACTGTAAAAAAGTTCAAATTAAAGGTTAGTTATATTAGCATTGGAGGAAAAATAATGGATATACAGGTTGTAGAAGTTAATAACGATGAGAAAGAGATACTTCAAAATTTGCTTGAATTATATTGTTATGAGTGGTCTCAGTATAACAAGCTTGATGTTAATCAATTTGGGTCATATGAATTCGCAGTATTAGATTGTTGGACAGAAGAAAATCACTATCCTTTTTTCATAAAAGTTGATGGTAAATTGGCAGGCTTTGTATTAGTTGATAAAGATTTTGCTGTACGCAAGGATTGCGACTTTGCAATGTCAGAGTTTTTTGTCATGCATAAATACCGCACAGCCGGTGTTGGAAAATATGCGGCAAAAACAATATTTGATATGTTGCATGGAAAGTGGGAAATAATGTGTCATCCTAAAAATATCACTTCTATATATTTTTGGAATAAAATAATAGATGAATACACAAACGGTAAATTTGAACTTATAAAATCATGTCAAGAAGTCGTTTATCAAGAAGGAACATTTGCGGATTTCTTTTTCTTTGAAACCTAAAGGATTTATATAAGATTGAGAGAATAATTTTAAGTTAATTAATTCGATATCTTTTAATATGTCGAAGTTACAAGGAGGGAAATTTATGTTTATAGAAACTAATCCAAGAGAAAAGATTTATAGAGATTTAATAGATTTAGCTTTTGAAGTTTGTAATGAATTTGTATTAGTGGTAAGAATTAATATGGATATAAATACTAATATTAATTACGTTTTAGAAAAATTACAACCATCTCTAAAAGAAGTAAAAGAGCAATTTGAATGGCCAGGTACAATATATGGTGGTGAGCAACCTGCATTGGTATATTATTACAATACTGATAATCATGCTAAAGAAATACTAAAGCAAGTATCAAACTCACTACATGATTGGGTTCAACCAAACTTACCAGAGGACTTGTCTTTTATAAAAAATCATAAGCCTTGGTTAATTAACACTTCACATGAATACGAAAGTTACTTTGAAACTAAAGATGAAGAAGAAATCAGTAAAATCATAAAAATCAAAGGGTTAAAAGTAAGGTTATAGTATTTGCAGTTACTCCGGAACTTTCATATATGCCGTCTCAAGTACACCTCTATCATTAGATGTGGAGGTTTAGTATATTAAGAATGGACTATTAATAATAATTATTTCGATTGTAATTATGTTAATATCTAAAGTATCGTAAACCGTATCTTTCACGACATCCATTGTTTATTAATAGTTTCGGTTTACCTTTAACTTTTCTTTATTTTTCTTAAATATATGCATGCAACCTAAATAGACTGAGACTATACATGTATATATAATTACTATTAGTATTTGTTTATTTATTTTTATATAATCTAAAAAAAGTGTAGATAATATACATGATGATATAAAAAATATTATTTGTATTATAGACTGTTTCATAGAGGCCTCCCAATGTAATTTAAAACTATTTTACCTTTACTTATAGTAACATAGTGTAATTAGTTATGCTAGCAAAATTAAACATATATGTTTAGAATACTCATTATCCCAACACTTTATTTTAACTTGTATTAATTTAAGCAGGTTATTCTGACTTATGTTTAAAGTTTACGACTTTAGTACCCATTGGACTTGTTAGTATAGTTATTGTTGATTAGTATCATTTACTTGCTTGGCATAAGGATTATTATATGAACAAACATTTTTTGAATTAAAACTTATTAATACTATTAGTAATAATGAAATAATTGCTTTTTTCATAAAATCAACTCCTTGTATTATAGTTTGTGCAAGAAGTATTGTTTTATTAGTAATTCATACTAATCACATTATTGTTCAACTATTGCAAAACTGCGATTTATGAGCAATCGTATCTTATTGTGAATTAATGATTATTTATATAATTTGGAGGTGTAAAATGATAGGGTTATTAAGAGGAACTGTTTTGCTGGAATCGTAAAATTTCCATATAGTGTAATATACTATTTTTATATTAGCTTGTGGGGTGAAAGAATATATGAAAATCAGAGTGTATCAATCAGATGATTGTAAAGAAATCATTGAGTTGTTTTACAATACTGTCCATAGCATAAATGTAAAAGATTATACAGATGCACAGCTTGATGTGTGGGCAACAAAAACAATTGACCGCATTGCTTGGGATAAATCTCTGTCAGAACATTATACTGTTGTTACTGAAATAACTGGTGTAATTGTTGGTTTTGGCGATATTGATAATACCGGATATTTGGATAGGTTGTTTATTCACAAGGATTATCAAGGTAAGGGAATCGCAACTGCAATTACAACTGAGCTTGAAGCCTATGGTTTTAAAAAGAACCTCAATTTGATTCTAACCCATGCATCTATTACGGCAAAACCCTTCTTTGAAAAATGTGGTTATCATGTTTTAAAGAAACAAGTTGTTGAACGAAGCGGACAAAGACTAACGAATTTTGTGATGCAAAAGCAGCTCGTAAAATGATCATTATTCTTGGTAAATTAATTATAAAGTTAAGTCACAACATTCGTATTTTGCGTCACAACGGTCCTAAAATATAACTTATTAATGGGGTAATGCTCGCAAAACGCGGAAAATATACGTTAAGACAGTTATTACCAAAAAAATCTTTTATCAAAACATTCTGAGTTAGAATAAATACCTAATAGTTCTAACTCGAAAAAGTATATAGCATCAGTGTAAAGTATTGATATAACTAGGGTTTAATCACTAAATGATAAAGCTCTTATTTTTTTTCTCAAAACCAGTTAGTTAAAGTACAATTATAGTATTGATAATACTAACTAAGCGAGGGATAAACATGGCAAATGATAAAATGAAAAAAGGAAGCAAAACAGTAGATCCAATAAAAAGTAAAAGAGAAATTCAGGCAGTAAAAAATTATCTATCCGGAAAAAATTCAAGAGATTATACTATATTTGTTGTAGGTATAAATTCAGCTCTAAGGGTAAGCGATGTTGTAAAATTAAAATGGGAGAATAGAAATGTTGGCGAGACCCCTTATAAAAACCACATCATCTATTCAAAGAGGATGACAGTGCCAAGTTATGACTCATATTTTGAGCTCATACCGGCAATCGGAGAAGATATTACTGTGGCAAATCCTGAATTAAAATGTACTGTTCCTGCGTATTGCTTCATCAAATATCTTGACAATGAATACAAAGATATTAACATTGAATTCTGCGAAGCAGTAGAAAAAATGGGTTCCATTTTGAAGTGCTTTTACTGAAATATAATTAACATTATCATATGAAATCACGCTAATATAATAAGCTATTAATCTACTATTTAAACAAGAAAACACAGGCTAAAAACCTGTGTTTTCTTTGTGTTTAATTTAATACGAGCCGATGTTAGGTGTAAGTAATTATATTGCAAATAGATTTTATATATTATGTTATAATTTCTAATATCTAAATCTTATGTTATAATTACTATATAATTGTAAAATATGGACAAGTGAAGATTAACAATAATGTGAAAAGGAGTATTTGAATGAAAAATAGAAATGAATTATTGAAAACTTACATTCCAATTGCAATTTTTGGATTTCTATGCTTAACAAGTGGAGGTTTGAATAATGTTGTTGGCTTAAGATTAACTATTCTTTTTTCAATATTGTATTTATTTATTGAAAACAAAAGGAACAAAGGAAAAATGGAAGACATCGGTTTTATTCCAAAAAACGTCTTATCTGATATAAAAAAATATTGGTGGTTAATTTTGATTCCTGTTGTTTCGGGTATTGTATCAGTTAGTTTGCTTAAATTTGTCCTACCAGAGTTCTACTTGTCTGTTTTAGACAAAAAACCGATGTTATCATTTGATAAATCGTTTTTACAGATACCTAAATTATTGATTTTAGCATTTGCTGAGGAAATAGCATTTAGAGGTTTTTTCCAGACTAAGCTTTGCAATATTATAAAACCAATTTGGGCTATCATCATTACTTCATTATTTTTTGCTATAGGAAATTTTTCGGCTGGCTCCATTTCAGCTCTTATTATTTATATCTTGTTTTTTATTTTTATAGATAATATTATTTATGGCGTGATTTATCAAAAAACTAAGAATATTTACTCGTGTACTATTTCACATTTTTTAGCAAATGTCATTGGGACATTTATTCTTTTATTTATTTGATTAAACATAAGGAGTATGAGAAAACTTTGCATTAACTTGAAATATAAGAGATAATATTACTCAAATACCATTTTTTTTATTTTCAGGGAATATGTTTAAAATATATTTTAGAGTAATTAAAACACCGATATATTCAAAGAACTCTTTTAATATATCGGTGTTTTGGTAATATATTTTTCTTATACGACAATAGAGTAGCAGACCACAAAGATGTAGTTTCAGAGCTTAAAAAGAGTTATCCTGTTTTTCATTACATGATAAAAAATGGACAAGAATTAGGTGCATTTTTCAATAGTACCATTGATGGTAAAATCATTGAAAACAATGATAATGTCACAGATGTAATTGAAGTCACGTACACGTTACCGTTAATGGGCACGAGTACGTTTTTTTGCTTTAGACAAGTTTGCTGACTGCTACTAATAGTAAATAGAGATATGAATGTTGCGATGCCTTAATAGAATGTTATATTAAATGGCAGTGCGTAAGATTGTCGAAATCTTACTTTTGGACCAGGAGCATTAAAAGAGCTTGTAAATTATTTATGTCGCCTCAGTAAAAAATGGTTAAGGCTGTGCTTCAAGTTGAAATACTGTATCACAAGTAAGATTCTGAATATTTTTATCGGGAGAATTAAATTAACTAATAGTTAATTTTTATGAATAAAAGATGAAAATGCTTCAATTGTTTAAATTATATAGCTTTGATATCATTTAATTAACGAAGTCCTAAGTTAATTAAATGTATGAATAAATGGAGGAGTTAATTTTATGAGAATAAGTGAGGTTATTAGAAATTATAGAAAAAAGGAAAATCTTACTCAAGAGCAAGTTGCTAATTATTTAAATATAAGCGCACCAGCAGTAAATAAATGGGAAAGTGGAATATCGTGCCCAGATATAGCACTGTTAGCCCCTCTTGCACGTGTTTTAAAAATTGATGTTAATACTTTATTAGCATTTAATGAGGAATTAACAGATGTAGAAATAAAAAAGCTTACAAAAGAGGTAGGTGAAATGGCATCAAAAGAGGGATTTCAAAAGGCTTTTGAAAAGGCCAGTGATTTAATTAAACAATATCCAAGTTGTGATGAGTTAACATATTGGATATCAGTAGTATTAAGGATATATTTATTGGGGCCTCAAATTGAGGAAAAAGATAAATATGAAAGAAAAATCATTGCTTGGCTTGAACTTGTATCAGGAAGCAGTAAAGTAAAGACAGCTTCTATGGCAAAATTAGAATTATCAGCAATGTATAGGGCGAAAAAAGAGTATAAAAAAGCTCAAGAAGCATTAGATAAAATTCCAGAAGTAGAGGTGGATAAAAAAATTCAACAGGCATTATTATTTGAAAGTAGCGGGAAAATCGATGAGGCTTATGGCGCCTATGAAGGTATATTAAGGAAAAATGCTCATGAAACATTTGCCGCTTTATCTTTAATAATACAGATGTTATACAAAGAAAAGAAATTTAGTGAAGCAGAAGAATACATAGAGCGTGCTAAAAAGGTTACTGAAGTATTTGATTTAGGAGCATACCATAAATATCAATTAGATTTATCTTTAGCAAGAGAAAAACAGGATAAAGAAAAAGCTATTGAAATGATTATAAATATGGTAAATGAAGCAAGTAGCATTGATATTTCTATGAAGTCAAAGCTTTATAAGCATATGAAATTTAATGTAACCAACAGTTGGGGTAAAGATAAATATGAAAGATTAGTAAAAGGGGGATTTAAAGAAGATAAAACCCTTGATTTTGTCAAAGATGATCCTAGGATAAAATTTATGTTGGAATAAGACTAAGTTGGCAAAAAGAGTTATCCTATTTTTCTTTCCATGATGAAAAATGCACAAGGTTCAGATGCATTTTTCAAAAATGCCATTGATGATAAAAGCATTGAAAACACTGATAATAGTACGGATGTAACCACGGTCACGTACACGTTACCGTAGATAGGCACGAGTACGTTTTTTTTTGCTTTAGAGAACTTTACTAACTGCTACTAATACTAAATAGAAAGATGAATGTTGCGGTGTCTTAATAGAATGTTATATTAAATGACAGTGAATAAGATTGTCCAAAGCTTCCTTTTGGACCAGGAACAGGGGTATAGGTAGTAATGGAACAGTAATCAGCTATAAATATGTAAATATATGGTTACAATAAACCTAACGTGTTCACAGCAATCGTTTGATAATACCAATTATTTAATATGAACCTTCGAAAATACAAAAAATAATATATTAAACAAGAGCATTTCTACTCTTGTTGATGAACAATAAAAGAAAAATGCGTCTTATTATGCATTATAACCAATACTTATTACTTTATTACAATGAGGACAAATATAAATAACAGTGGAGGTAAAAAAACCTTTATATAATCGTTCTATTGTATCCAATTGCTTCTCGCAATATGGGCATAAAGGTATTTTGTCTACATCAACAATTTTAATTTTTGCCATATTCTCACCCCTTTTTATTATATTTAGATATTAAATTACTATTTCACAATTGTTCAACAATTTAAGAATAATGTGTATCTAAAAAACAATATAGCTAGTTACTGCTACAGAATATGTTGCACTTTTCTTTTAAGTCACATAGAAACAATAACACATCGTTTCTGTTGTTATATCACTATTATGTATAATGCAGTAAATGAATTTGTTTTTAACACCCTATTATTCAATCTTGAAAGGTCATCGTTCATATAACAAATATCAGTAGTTAGTTCGCGAATTTCTACAATCATGCAACAATTTTAAGCTAATTATACCATTATGTACCATACATTACTATATCTTATAGCTGGTGAATTATAAGATATTTATCAGTTTTATGTCTTAGCGTGGGTTTTGTGGGAAATGTAGCTCTACCCATATACTCTTTAAAAAGGTACACCTCTACGGCTGGCAATTGGTTTTAACATCAAACTATAGTTTGAAATGTATGTAGATAGGCTGTATTAGTTTGTAAAAATGGTGTTTAATGGTATGATGTTTCTAGTGATAAAGCGCAACTGTAAAAAAATGCGAAGTTTTTAAAAAATATATTATAAAGATTTATATTATTAACTTTTTATGTTATAGTATATTTGTAAATATTGAAAGGAGTGGTTGCCAGTGATTAAGATAATTAATATGTTAGAATTTAAATATATAACTACTCCAAATATGGTCTTTTAATGTAGTTTTGATGTGTAGCTGGAATAATATTAAAGTTATGACTTCATAATATACAGATAGATTCATTTACCTTGGTGTAGTTAAAAAAGCTATTTCAGGGTATTTTTATGCCCAAATTTTGATTTTATGGAGGCATAGTAAAAATGAATTATGGATTAATTAAAAGAAATGAAATTAAAGAAGCAAGAAGGTTAATAAATTACAATTTAGAAACAGAAAGATTAAAGTTATTGCCATTACAGTCACATCACCTTGCGTTATCAGTAGAGGATTATGGAGAAATGCAAAGTGATTTGGGATTAAGAGTCACTAATATAATTCTTGACGAAGAAATGCAATACGCCATGAAAGTAAGGTTAAGAAAAGTACTTGAGGATGTTGAAAATTATTTATGGTTAACTAATTGGGCTATAGTCCATAAAGAAGAAAATCAAATAATTGGTTTTATAATGCTTAAAGGCTATCCCAATGAAATTGGTGAGGTAATTGTTGGATATGTCATTGAAGAAAAGTATAGAAGAAATGGATATGCTACTGAAGCATTAAAAGGATTAACTGAATGGATTTTTGAAAATCCCAAAGCACTGTGTGTGATTGCAGATACAGAAAAGACAAATATACCTTCACATAAAGTGTTAGAAAATGTAGGTGCTATCAAATATAAGGAAACTGATGAATTAATATGGTGGAAAATCGAAAACAAAAATTGAGAATATACAAATGAATAATATATGATAAGTGAACAATATTCATATATTATTCACCAACCCAAAAGGCAGCAATGCCTTTTTTTCTTTTTCTTAAGGTTGATGATAAACAGGTATTAAAATTTTGAATACATTTTTTTATATGCTTATAGCCGTTTTTAGTTCCGTTACTACCCGAAGAGTGAAAGAGCTTGTGCCACATCAGATTTTCGCATGAAGGAGAAAATCTGATGTGGACTAGCCTTTGACTGAGGCTCCAATTTACGGTAATAATGATATCATTAAATAAATTATTTATGTCGTAACTTTAGAATAGTATGAACTAAATTATACTGTTATACTAGTAAATCATAATCTTGATTTTCACGATATTTTATTTTATCGATAGCATCAATTATATTCCTTTTAGGTAATAACGTGCTACAATAATATACACCACCTTCACTTACTCTTTCTTCAACAGTAAAGTATTCACTCGCCAACACTGGTAAATCTTTCTTATTTCCCTGTATGCCAAGTACAGAAATTGCCATAATTTTAGACATTTCATATTTATCCCAATCCAGTTTCATTATATTTCTTGCATAATCAATTATTATTTCATCAGTGTATTTCATAAAATAATATAATGCATAATACATTTCATTATCATCACCATTACTTACCAGTTCCAATAATTTTATTTTATCAAGTTCACCATTTTCCATTAACAAAATACCTTTATCATGTTTTTGCAACCACTGAATATTATAATCTTTAATTTCAATATCTTTAATATAAATTCTACCTATCAATTTCTTTATTTTAAACTTAGCGAAAATAATATCTAAATAACCATCATCTGTTGCTATTCTAAAATGAAAATAATGTTTAGCAGTCGCTTTTTTAATTTTCTGTAAGGTTGCTGTATTCTTAAATCTCCCATTAATATAGTCATTAACCATAATTGATTTCTCATAATTGAAATATTTACAATCACCAAAATATAGGTTATATAAATATTTAGTTTTATTCTCAGTAATATAAATTCTTTTTTCAGTGTCTGTTCCTTTAAGTCTATCCCATCCCTTATCAATATCAATATCAGATTTTAGTGTTAAAACCACTTGGTCTGGCCTATATTTATCTTTTCCTTTTGAATTACTAAATTCAACTATTTCTATTTTACTATCATGAAAATAATCATTCCAAAGATAATGTTTGATATACTTATCATTTGGGCATTCAATCTCATGTTCACCATTGTCCATTTCCATTCTCCTTTTTGGGTAATTCTTAATCTATGTGCCACATTTTTTTACCAATCCGACGTAACTCTTAGGAATATTATACCATTATGTGCTTTATATGAAAACTGTCACACTAAGTATATATAACATGCAAATTGTTTTTACAATTAAAGTAAAATTAAGGTCAATTTTTATTTCTTGATGGTATATTTAATATTATTTTTTTAGTTTTAAACTTATAGAGGTCCTCTGCCTCTATAAGTTAATATTATTGTATCTACAAATGCTATTGTGATAGCGCCAAATTTTCCGACAAAATATATGTTAATACATATACTTCCAAAGTAAATTTCATAAACCTATGTAGGAATTCGGAAACGATTAATGTAAAAAATAACCACATGTCAAATATTCCCCATAAGTCCCTTTAGCACTTTTGTCACATCAAATAGTGCCAGTACAAAAGGTATAATTTTGTGGCAACTTGCATCCAAACATATAGAATGGATGAAGGAAATGAATTGTAAAGTGATTGGAGTAACTGTGTCCCAGGAGAATGAATCAACCATATGTTTTTATAAGAAGCTTGGATTTTATCCTAATACCTTATATATGCAACAAAAATAGAAAAGTTATAAATGAATTATTTATTTGTTTAGAATGGTAAGGGTTTTAATCCCTGGATTATTTGTATTAGAACTGATGTATATAAGTAAGAAGTCAAACCTATTCAAAATAAGAACTAAAAAAGTATCTAACTCTTTTAGTTCCGAAAACGACCGTTTATGGAACATTGATAAAAACAAAAACAAGAGTGATACCACTCTTGTTGATAGGTAATAATATATATTTATAATTACTTAATATATTCAGTTGCCATTTAAAAAAAGTGTTAACTCCCTTTCTTTTAATGGCTTAGTAGCCTTTCCTACTGGAAGGGCGGACACCGGAATATATCCCTCTGGAATTTTCAATTCAGCACAAAGCTCGGGATTTTTGGCTATAGCAAGTGCACCACCAAAAAGATATACATTGCCCAATCCCAAATCGGTTGCCGCCAATGCAATATTTTCCATGATGCAAGCAGCATTAAATGGAAGCAACCCTTCTTTATCATAATATCTTAATGTTGAAGCATCAACATCAAGCTGCTTTACCATTTCACCGACTGTATATATAATTTTATGTCCTCCAAAATAATTTTAGATTTTTTTCAAAAAAAGATTGACTTAAAGTTAACTTTAAGTTGTAGAATTATATCGAACTCAATAATCGGAGTTTAACATAAACAATATTTAAAATTAATGGAGGAATTAAAAATGAGCTTTAATATGTATGTACCAACAAGATTTATTTTCGGATGTGGAAGGCTTAACGAATTGCATGAGCAGAAACTGCCTGGCAAAAAGGCAATGGTAGTTATTTCAAATGGAAAATCCACTAAAGAAAATGGTTTCCTTGATCGCACTATTGAGGAACTTACAAGAGCAGGTGTTGAAAGTGTTGTCTTTGATAAAGTACAGGCAAATCCGTTGAAGTCCACGGTTATAGCAGGAGTAAAAACAGCAAGAGATAACGGATGTGATTTTATTGTTGCTCTTGGTGGTGGCAGTGTTATGGATGCCTCCAAAGCAATGGCGGCAATGGCAACAAATGATGGAGATATCTGGGATTATATTTCCGGTGGGACTGGAAAAGGCAAATCAATTGTAAATGCTCCGCTTCCGGTAATTTGTATTACTACAACAGCAGGAACCGGTTCAGAAGCAGATCAGTGGGGTGTTATCACAAATGATGAAACCAATGAAAAAATTGGCTTTGGTGGTGATGATCGTTTGTTCCCGGTGATTTCTATAATCGATCCTGAGCTGATGAGGACAGTTCCAACTAAATTTACAGCTTATCAAGGATTTGACGCACTTTTCCATTCTACAGAAAGCTATATTTCCAAATTTGCAAGCCTGATGAGTGATATGTATGCACTGACTGCTATTGAAAATGCAGCTAAATATCTTCCTCGTGCGGTAAAAGACGGTAGCGATATGGAAGCAAGAGAACACATGGCATTTGCCAATACCCTTTCTGGTGTAGTTATGACCGTCAGCGTTACTACTGCTGAGCATTCTATTGAGCATGCGATGAGTGCATATCATCAGGAGTTGCCTCACGGTGCAGGACTTATTATGATTTCAAAAGCGTTCTATGAATTCTTTATTGACAAGCATGCTTGTGATGAGAGATTTATCACAATGGCAAAGGCAATGGGAATCAAAGAAGCTGATAAGCCGGATGATTTCATCACTGTGCTTGTAGACTTGCAAAAAACCTGTGGTGTGGCGGAACTCAGAATGAGCGATTATGGTATCACACCGGATGAGTTTGATAAAATTGCGACCAATGCTCGCGAAACTATGGGCGGACTGTTTGCAGCAAATCCATGTGAAATGACGCATAAGGATGTTGTAGATGTACTAAGAAATTCTTATCGATAAGGAGGATACCAATGGACATCCATGATTTATTAGCACACTTGAATCGAGGTGAAGCGGTTGAGGGCGGTTCGGAATTACACCGTGTAATGAAAGACGTCTCTCAGGAAGCATTAAAGTTGACTGCTGAGCTAAACGGTCAGTATCATACTCCGGAAGAGGTACGGGAACTGTTTTCTTTGTTGATTGGCAAACCGGTGGATGCAACAGTTGCTATGTTTCCTCCTTTTTATACGGATTGTGGGAAAAACATCTGTGTGGGTAAGAATGTCTTTATCAATTCAGGCTGTCGTTTTCAGGATCAGGGCGGCATTGCAATTGGCGATGGTGTTCTCATTGGGCACAATGTCGTGTTGGCTACACTCAATCATGACATTGATCCGAGAAAACGCAGCACTATGTATCCCGCGCCCATTGTGATTGGTAAAAATGTCTGGATTGGAGCAAATGCCACTGTCGTTCCCGGCGTGACCATAGGTGATGGTGCTGTCATTGCCGCCGGTGCAGTTGTGACCAAGGATGTACCTGCAAATGTTATTGTAGGTGGTGTTCCTGCGAAAATCATAAAAAAATAGAAACCAGTCAGGAGTAATTCTGTTGTTTTCATCTTATTGCAGATTGTATGGCGATGATTCATTTGTGGCAATGTATTGTGTATCGTAGCAAAATGCTATTATTTTAGTTTACACAGAAAAGGATATTAAACATGAAAAAAGTAATTTCGATACTATGTCTGATTATGTTCTGTTTTTCCCTGACTGCCTGCATAACAGCGAAACGAATGAAAACAAGCAGACCAGTCAACATGAAGCACCAAGAAGTAATTCTACACAACAAACAGATAATGTTGCCGCATCAAAGACATTAACGATGATAGATTTGATCATTACGGTTGGGAACAAGGCATTTTCTGCAAAGCTTTATGATAATCAAACGATGCAGGCGTTAGTTAAGCAATTTCCGCTCACCGTTGACATGAGCGAACTAAACGGCAATGAAAAATACTATTATTTATCTAAAACGCTCCCTACAGCTTCCGAGCAACCGGGAAAAATTCATGCCGGAGATATCATTCTTTACGGCGATGGCTGTCTAGTCGTGTTCTATGAAACCTTCTCAAGCTCCTATAACTATACCCGGCTTGGATATATTGAGGATGCGGTCAGCTTTGTACAAGTTGTTGGTGATGGTAATATTAAGGTTACTTTTGATTTGGCGAAGCATGAAAAAACTCAAGGAGGACAAAGAAAATGATTAAGAAAATACTTGTAATCTCTACTAGTCTTCGCAAAGGTGGCAATAGCGATACCCTTGCAGATGAATTTATTCGTGGAGCGAAAGACGCTGGAAACAATGTGGAAAAGATCTGCTTGGAAGGAAAAACAATCGCATTTTGTAAAGGCTGTCTTGTATGTCAGAAAACACAGAAATGCGTTATTAAAGATGATGCAGATAATATAGCGCAAAAAGTTAAGAATGCAGACGCAGTGGTGTTTGCTACACCAATTTATTATTATGAGATGAGTGGACAGATGAAAACATTGCTTGACCGTCTAAATCCGCTGTTCCCATCGGATTATGCCTTTAGAAAAGTTTATATGATAGCTACAGCAGCGGACGAAAATTTGGAATCTATTGATGTTGCAGTAAAAGGCTTAGAGGGATGGATTGCGTGTTTTGATAAAGCAAAGTTATCGGGTGTTCTTCGAGGCGTAGGGGTAACCGATATCGGTGATATTCAACATCATGAGAAGTTAATGAGTGAAGCATACGAAATGGGGAAAGCGATTTAGGATTCGCAGAAAGGAGAAAAAATGAAGAAATAAACAGCAGGCAGAGATGCCCTTGGATCATTTGCACCAAAATTTGCTGAATTAAACGATGATGTGCTTCTTGGACAGGTTTGGTCACGAGAAGATAAATTATCATTAAGAGATCGCAGTATCATTACTGTAACGGCTTTAATGACAAAAGGAATATTTGATAATTCCTTAAAATACCATATCACCAATGCAAAGAATCATGGTGTTAGCGCTGAAGAAATGGCAGAAATCATAACACATCTTGCGTTCTATGTAGGATGGCCGAATGCCTGGGCAACGTTTGCATTGGCAAAAGAAGTATACGTTGAATAATCGACGGAAGGTTCAAGCAATGAATGGTGTGAACAGGTAACGGATGAAGAATATAATAAACTGAAATAAATCATAATGAGTAGATAGACCACCGATTAAGGAGAATAAGTTCTTGATTAGTGGTTTTCTGTTTGAGATAAATTGAAAAGTTCATAATTGCACATCATTATTGTATTATCAAATCTGAAGTTGCGGAAATGTCATGTACGGCAAAATAAAGTATGAATACATCTTGGATAGGTTCCCAGCCTATGTTTTTCAAAAAACAGCCAAAAACCCATTGATATATTCCCGAGAACGTAAGGGTATAAAATTAGCTCAAGACATCATTGCTGTCCTCTACTTATAGCACTGTAATTAAGTACAGATTCAACGTAAAAATATTTGTTGAGAGCTAAGATTAACTTGACATGATACTTTCATTATGATATTTTCAATAAAATATGTTAAAGTTAACTTTAAGTTCTTGTGAAAAGGAGTGTGCCAAACATGAAATATTCCATTGGAGAGGTTGCAAAAAAATTCAATCTATCAGCTTCAACTTTAAGATACTACGATAAGGAAGGTCTGTTTCCTAATTTGGAACGTTCAAAATCCGGTATTCGCTCATTTTCAGATATTGATCTCGGATCACTGAAAATTATTGAATGTCTAAAAAATACGGGAATGCCCATTAAAAATATTAAAGTATTCATAGACTGGTGCGGACAGGGAGATGCCACATTGCGTGAACGCTATGAGATGTTTATTGAGAGAAAAATAATTATGGATGAACAGATAGCATCGTTGCAGAAAACACTTGAAGTCATAGATTATAAATGCTGGTACTACCAGACAGCTCTTAAGGCAGGTACAGAAAAAATACATACCAAAACAAACTAGCAGGGTACCGAAGAATTAACATCTTAACCGATGGTTCTAATAATGGAGGCGGTCATATTGACGATGCCTCCATTAATTTTGCCTATAATCCAATAATCCCATTCTACGTAGCAATGGCTTATAGTGGGTAAAAAGTCAACTTTTTATCCATTTAATTCCTTAGCGTGGGTTTTGTCGGAAATGTTGGCGCTACCCCATAGCCATCAAGCTAAGAAAACTCTATAAAAATAAATTCCCCCATTTGTAAAAATGTTATTATTAAAGAGACAATAAAAAGACACCGTGGGGGGGAATTATACATGACAGAAGGAAAAAAAATAAAATTGGATGGAGATATAAAGCTTTTTGCAGATGAACTTAAACTCTGTTTTTCAAAAGATGAGATTGAAGAAGTCGCGAGAGAGACAGGTTTTGTGAAAAGAAAGAGTAAAACTCGCGCATGGGAATTTGTTTGTTTATGCTGCTTTATGAATGTAGAGGTTGCGAATAATACACTTGTTACCTTATGCACAAAACTTAGTGAAAAAACAGGCATCCTTGTTTCCAATCAAGCATTAGACCAACGTTTAAATGAAAGATGTGTAAAGTTTTTGAAGAAGACTTTCGAAAAATTATTACGCCAAACAATTACAAATAATACCTGTATACCAAGTAAATGGAATGAATATTTCAAACGAATAAGAATACTTGATTCTACTGCTTTTCAAGTACCAGAAAGCTATAAAAATATTTATCAGAGGTCCGGTGGATGCTCTCAAGCTTCAGGTGTAAAAATACAACTAGAATATGAATTAAAATCCGGAAATCTTCTTAATGTGCAAGTAGGAGCTAGCCCACAGAAGTGTGGGAAATGTGGCTCTACCCATATACTGTTTAAAAAGGTACACCTTTACGGCTGGCAATTGGTTTTAACATCAAACTATAGTTTGAAATGTATGTAGATATGCTGTATTAGTTTGCAAAAATGGTGTTTAATGGTATGATGTTTCTAGTGATAAAGCGCAACTGTAAAAAAATGCGTAGGAAATATATATTAAATATGGAGGGGTTTTTATGAATATCTGCATAGTTGAGAAAGACATAACGGAAATTGAACTTATAAAGCCATTGTGGGAACAGCTTAATTCAATTCACCATGCTAAATCAATTTATTTTAAGAGTAAATATAAGAATCATACCTTTGATAAAAGAATGGAATCTATTTATAAAAAGGCACAAAAGGGTATTATGAAACTTGATATACTTTTAGACAATGGTACGGGAAATTATATAGGTTATTGTTTAAGTTCAATTGAAGATAATTTAGGAGAAATAGAATCTATATATATTGAAAATCAGTATCGTAAGTTTAGATTAGGTGACAAACTTATGAAGAATGCTTTAACTTGGTTTGAATCAAATAAAATAACAAATATTGAAATTAATGTAGTTTATGCAAATGACGAAGCATTGCCTTTTTATGAACGCTATGGGTTTCATGTTGGAAATTATATCTTAAAAAGAAACTAATATTTAAGACGGGTTTTTCTTAAGTTGCGTCACAACTGTTAGAAAGTTCGAATTAAAGGTTAGTTATATTAGCATTGGAGGAAAAATAATGGATATACAGGTTGTAAAAGTTAATAACGATGAGAAAGAGATACTTCAAAATTTGCTTGAATTATATTGTTATGAGTGGTCTCAGTATAACAAGCTTGATGTTAATCAATTTGGGTCATATGAATTCGCAGTATTAGATTGTTGGACAGAAGAAAATCACTATCCTTTTTTCATAAAAGTTGATGGTAAATTGGCAGGCTTTGTATTAGTTGATAAAGATTTTGCTGTACGCAAGGATTGCGACTTTGCAATGTCAGAGTTTTTTGTCATGCATAAATACCGCACAGCCGGTGTTGGAAAATATGCGGCAAAAACAATATTTGATATGTGTCATGGAAAGTGGGAAATAATGTGTCATCCTAAAAATATCACTTCTATATATTTTTGGAATAAAATAATAGATGAATACACAAACGGCAAATTTGAACTTATAAAATCATGTCAAGAAGTCGTTTATCAAGAAGGAACATTTGCGGATTTCTTTTTCTTTGAAACCTAAATGATCTATATAAGATTGAGAGAATAATATTAAGTTAATTAATTAGATATCTTAGAAAGATACGACAGAACTGTATATAAAATTATGTTACATCAAGTCTACAAATTGAAATTTATCTTTTTTTTAAATAGTATGATGAATATTCCGTCCCATCATGACCAATCAACTTATTTTCAGTAGGTGAAAAATTTAATTCCTTTAAAGCCTTTACTCTTTCGCTTGCAGTATGAAGTGCTTTTGTTGCTATCATATTACACTCAAACAATTGATAAGTTTTATCAATAATCAATTTTAAAATATCAATTATATAGACTTTTATTTCATAATCACTTCTCAAATCTAAACGGAGAAGCCCGCAATTATTAAAATAATCTTTAGAAGCTCTATGAAATAACTCTATTGTTCCAATTGCAATATTATCTTTTTTATCTATAATAGACCATCTTACAAAACTTTTTTGGTCATACTCGAATTTCCAATAATCAAGAGCCTGCTTCATCCTCTCACGTGTATTATAGTAAAAATCATCTCCGCCACAATTATCGCTATTAAATAAGGGAACTGCTTTTTTATCAGAATATACTTTTAATAAGCCATCACAGTCATCTATAGAAATAAATCTTAAATTGAATCGTTTATTTTCAAATTCGGGGCAATTTACATATACACTATCCATATTTATTCTCCTTTTCAAATTATTATTTATTGATTTGTTTTACATCTTTGATATGCCACATTATTTTACCAATCCGACGTAACTCTTAGGAATATTATACCATTATGTGCTTTATATGAAAACTGTCATACTAAGTATAGATAACGTCCAAATTGTTTTTACAATTAAAGTAAAATTAAGGTCAATTTTTATTTCTTGCTGGTATATTTAATATTATTTTTTTAGTTTTAAACTTATAGAGGTTCTCTCCCTCTATAAGTTTATATTATTGTATCTACAAATGCTATCGTGATAGCGCCAAATTTTCCGACAAAATATATGTTAATACATATACTTCCAAAGTAAATTTCATAAACCTATGTATGAATTCGCAAACTATTAATGTAAAAAGCAACCACATGACAAATATTGCCCATAAGTCCCTTTAGCACTTTTGTCACATCAAATAGTGCCAGTACAAAAGGTATAATTTTGTGG
This sequence comes from Clostridium sp. FP1, assembly GCF_011065975.2. Classification (NCBI taxonomy): domain Bacteria; kingdom Bacillati; phylum Bacillota; class Clostridia; order Eubacteriales; family Clostridiaceae; genus Clostridium; species Clostridium sp. FP1. Next base: position 162,692 of record NZ_JAAMNJ020000003.1, read on the forward strand.
CCACTTTCATCCAAACATATAGAATGGATGAAGGAAATGAATTGTAAAGTGATTGGAGTAACTGTGTCCCTGGAGAATGAATTAACCATATGTTTTTATAAGAAGCTTGGATTTTATCCTAATACCTTATATATGCAACAAAAATAGAAAAGTTATAAATGAATTACTCAAACTTCGCAGGACAAGAATGCCTGAAAACCCTTATGAATAAATACTTGTGTAGCTTAAAATAGCATTAATATTTGATTTTAAGCTACTTTTTTAACACTGAATTTCTCAGCAAAATGTTTAGGTAGTTTTAAAATAAAATTATCAATAAATCTATCTATTTGCTCGCCAGTTAAAAACAATAGATCCTGTAGAACTTCTTTTAAAATATCGAGAATAACTCTTAAAACTTCTGAGAAATTTACATCTTGAAGCTCGTCATGGATAAGAAAAAACAGTTCGCCCATGGTGCGTTCATCCTTATTATTTCTATTTTCTACAGCTAGCATAATATATCTGGTCATCACAATTGTAGTATGTGCAATCATTGAATCATAAGAAAGACCTTGAAATTCTTTTCCAAGATTTAGATAAGATTTACATATTTTAAAGAAAACTTCAATACTCCATCGTTTTCCGTAAAGAGCAATAATCTGTTCTTCTGTTAAGCTTAAATCAGTACAAATGAATCCAATCCACTTCTTTCTATCATTGCGGTCCCGAACAAAAACTAGTTTTACATCCAATTTATTATCAGCGGAATCATAAATTTGTGCCATTACTGATAAAAGATATTTTGATCTTCCTGGTCGTTTTTTCCTTGATTTATATATCTGGGATAATGTTTTTCTTTCACCGTTAAAAATATATTTTATTTTGGTAGTATTTTTAAGCCTACCTACAGTATGTAAGTTAAGTTTAAGTATTTTCATTATTGTAGAAGGATAAGAAAACCAACTATCAAACAATACATGTTTTGCAGGGACACCAGCCTTTACAATAGTTTTAAGCATATCAATCATAACATCTGTAGACTTTGAAATCGCTTGCTTTCTACGTTTATAGGCAATCGAATTTCTATTTAAGCCGTCCTTCATTTCACAAAACCTATTCTTTTCTTTCTCAGAACTTTGTAGATTAAACGAAAGAGGAACGAATGTATTGCCATCAGTCCATCCAGCTGTAAGCATTCTAAAACCTTTTTTATATTTAGCACCTTTGCTTGCGTGATCAAAAACGTTAGAAAGTAATTCAACTTTTTTACTTCTAGTTCTACCGTAAAATGAATCATCAACAATAATTGCATTCATGCGATCCTCTGAAGTTAGATTTCTTAAATGTGTTTCTATAACAGTTCCAGAGAGTCGTAGCAAAAATGTTTGCCAATTTATGTACATAGAATTTAAAAATCTATACACAGTATCTTTTCCGAATTTAGGTTCATCACTTTTAGTTTGATAATTCATATACATACTCTTACCAGTGTAAACTAACTGCAATAGATAGCAAAAAATATCATGGACACATGTCCCTTTTTCTTTATAGCAATTTGATTTTTTTAAAGCGTTAATAACCTTGAATTTTTTAACAAAACTTATGATGGATTTCATAAAGTCATTTTCATTTTCACTAATTTGTGGTATATTAGTCATATAAATAAGTCCTCCTAATTTTGATATTTATTGTATTTGTAGTTACTTACATTATATCATTTTTAGGAGGATTTTTCTACTTATTAATGCCTTTAAACCTTGATACAGCAAGTGTCTATGCCAGTTTTATATGTGCGAAGTTTGAGTGAATTATTTATTTGTTTAGAATGGTGAGGGTTTTAAGACCTGGATTATTTGTATTAGAACTAATGTGTATAAGAAAGAAATCAAACTAATTCATAATATTCTTCTTATACAACAATAGAGTAGCAGACCACAAAGGTGTAGTTTCAGAGCTTAAAAAGAGTTATCCTGTTTTTCATTCCATGATAAAAAATAGACAAGATTCATATGCATTTTTTAAGAGTACCATTGATAGTTAAAGCATTGAAAACACTGATAATAGTACGGATATAACTACGAGCACGTACACGTTATCGTGAATAGGTACGAGTACGTTTTTTGCTTTAGACAAATTTACTGACTGCTACTAATTCTAAATTTATGAATGTTGCGGTGCCTTAATAGAATGTTATATTAAATGACAGTGAGTAAGATTGTCCAAAGCTTCCTTTTGAATCAGGAGCAGTGAACGAGAAAATCTGATGTGGACTAGCCTTTGACTGCGACTCCAATTTACGATAATAATGCTATAATTAAATAAAGGTTTTATGTCTTCTCAGTATAATATTACGAAATAACGCTTATTCATGTGTTTAACATGGATAAGCGTTATTTATGTTACTTAAAAAAATTACAGAAAAAAATTTCGTAAAGCTAGCTTTACATTTCCCACATTTTAATGTATGATTTTAATGTAATGTTAACTTTACATTAAAAGAGGTGTTGCTATGAAAAATCGTATAAAGGAATTAAGGGAGGGGCGAAACTTAACACAAGAAGATTTAGCAAAATTATTAGAAACTTCAAGACAAACTATAATATCGCTAGAAAAAGAAAAATATAATCCCTCCATTATGCTCGCTTACAAAATATCAAAAGTATTTAATAAAATAATCGAAGAAATATTTATCTTTGAATAGGAGGTCTATAAAAATGGAAAATAAAAAGAAAACTGATTCAATAATTATAGGGGCTGGAGTATTTGCAATGCTATTTATAGGCAAAGGAATTTTCGCTTTTGTTACTAAAAAGAATGGCTATTGGGTTCTGCTTGTTATAGGTATCCTATCGCTTTTGTACCTTATATATTTATTGAAGAGAACAAAAGGTAATTTAAACGAAAGGTATGAAGATGAAAGAAAGAAACTTATAAGCGAAAAATCTTCAAGCATTAGTTACAGTATACTTTTTGCAGTTACTCTTATATTTAGTCAACTAATAAATGCAAACAAGATTATTGTTACTACTTATGATGCACTTATGATAATTTTGGGTATTGCACTAATAATAAAACCTATTGCTTATTTGATTTATAAATATAAATATTAATGACGTAAATTAGGATGTACGATTTTATTTGAAACATTACATTCACATTTTCGAATGAAGCCTTGAATTTTTAAATTTAATTTTAATTTCATGGCTACCATCCGTAACACTCCCATCCTCTTAAGATTGGAGATGCCAGCTGATACAGTTATCTAAGACTCAGATTACTATCGTATTCCTCATAATCAAACTCTGCCTGAGTCTAAGCATCTCTTAATGCTATGCATTTTATTTCTAATATTTAACGATAAAATATGTCCTCTTTTGTAATATGAATAAATGCTTAATAACGCTAACAGACTAATTATTATTATTTCTGCAATTATGCATTGACCAGTAACCATGCTCGTATTTATATCTTTGAAATACACTATAAAAACTGAAGCTATTGAAATAAAATAATTCCATAAAACATGTGAAATGAAAGTATATACCACACTTTTTGTCATTACATATATAATTGATAGAAAAATAGACATAACTAGAGTTGCAATAAATCGAGATATACTACTAAAATGATAAAGCCCAAATACTATTGAGGTTAATATAATAAAAATTTTTATATCTTCTTTTTTCTTAACAAAAATTTTATATGCAGTATATCTGAAAAAGATCTCCTCTGCTGCTACTCCAATAGCTACTATAATTATAAAAGCTAATATATCCAAACTACTATTTGTATAAACGTTGTTATCAGAAGCTACAGTTTTGATAAAATAGCCAATGTATTTTGTTTTATCAGGATTAATCATAAAACTTATGTAGTATATTAAAATATTAATGAGTGCAAAAACTGAAGAAAAAAACATTGTAATCAGTAAATTATCCATACAATCGCATTTACTAAGCTTAATCTCTTTAAATAATCCACTATAGTTAACATTGAAAAGTATTTTTCCTATTAATACAAATGATATTAATAATACAAGTACTGAAAATAATTGTCCTAATAAATTCATGCCAAAGAAATTGTGTATTAACCCCACAGCTAACGATACTAGCATACATAAACAACTTAGAAAAAATGCTGTAATTATGGGTGCACCTTTATCTTTCCTATTATTTAGAAAATCCCCTATTTTCATTTTATACCTCCTAATATTTTACTTTGATTTTATATTTGAATATTATTATTTTTTAATTTTTCACAAAACACCTGAAAACTATCAGTTAATTTCACTTCAGTTCTATTCCAACATTTTTCAATATTATTACTTTCTTTAAAAAATTTTTATAATCAACTATTTTTATATCGAGAACACAAATATATGTTAAAATAATTATAATTTTCCATGAAAAGGTATTTATTTCAGTTTCAGCAATGTGCGAGCAGCTATTAATAATAGATTCATATAAAAATAGTTATTATTGTTTGGATGTGAAAAATTATATAATCCTCTCACTGTAAACGCAGAGAAAATAATTAGCGAAATTATTAAGGATAACTTTTTAACTTTATTGCTGATATATACTAAATCTCCTTTTTATGTTTATAATATATCATATTATTTGACATTTTGGTATAATAAATTGTAAAAAATGGGTGAATGAAAGATTTATTTGCAAAGTATTGTTGTGTTAAGCAACATGATTATAAAGATTTTGGTTGTGGTTGTGCTTGTGCTTGTGCTTGTTTAGCAACAATATGGATTGAAATATCCAATAGTCTATATGCTTTTAAATTCCACAGTTCTCGTATTACTGCTAATAATAACGTGCTAAATTTCTTGAAGAGGAGTGAAAAAACGAAAAATTTTTATAACGGATTACTTGTTTTTATTATAGGACTTACATTATCAATTTTTATTGGTAGCATTTTAGGAAATAACCAAGACGCTGTTGTTGGTGTATTATCAGGGTTGATGGTCTCTGTAATATATCTTTCGGCAATTATATATGTTTCTTGTAGAAGAAAGGTTTAGTATGGGTTCCTCAATTAGGAGTACGGCAATGGTACACCCAACATACGTGTAAAAACCGGCCACATAATGGAAGTAATACCCATCATATGGCTATATCTTGTTTCATAGGTATTGAAACAGCCAATGCACAGATCTCCAGTCTTTAATCCAGATGCAATATAGTAAAAATTCGGTTCTGCGCATATAATGACCTTAACATAACTTTTGGAGGATTAAGTATGCTTGATTATATTTCGGTACAGCAGGTAGCCGATAAATGGGGTATTTTAGAACGCAGGGTACAGAAACTTTGCGAGGAAAATCAAATAGCTGGGGCTGTCCGTTTTGGAGATGCGCGGGCAATCCCCAAAAGTACAGATAAACCTGTGGATGCAAGGAAGAATCTCAAAAGTGATAAATGATGGAGGTCATGGTATGCAAAATAATATTTTGATTATTGATGATGACATAGAACTATGTCAATTACTTGAAAAATGTGTAGAATAATAGTAGGTATATAGCCACGTGCACGTACACGTTACCGTAAATAGGAACGAGTACGTTTTTTTGCTTTAGAGAAGTTTACTGACTGCTACTAACACTAAATAGAAAGAAAGCCTTTGACTGCGACTCAAATTTACGGTAATAATGATATACTTAAATAAATTATTTATGTCGTAACTTATGAAAAAGGTGAATTATTACTTAAATTTTTCTGGTGATAATGCTCTCATATTTAAAATATAACCACATTTTGTACATACCTCTGCACTCACTTCTGAACCATTCATAATTTTGATATCTTCTTCGAAGCTGCAATATTAACGACTTCAGAAGGAGATTTACCCCCTTGTAGACCTCTGGAGCAGATAACAATTCTCAATTGCTATCCTCCCACTGAAGTTTTCTTTTTATTTCTTAATGGTATATTTAATATTATTTTTTTAAGTTTAAACTTATAGTATCTAAAAATGCTATTGTGATAGCGCCAAGATTTCCGACGAAATATATGTTAATACATATATTCCCAAAGTAAGTTTCATAAACCCATGTAGGAATGCGGAAACAATTAATATAAAAAACAGCTACATGACAATAATTATCTTTAAATATTGCCACATAAGTCCCTTTAGCACTTTTGTCACATCAAATAATGCCAACACAAAAGATATACTTTTTGTGACAACTTGCATAAATGAATGGTATAATATCCCTGGGAGTTGCGTCAGATTAGAATTAGACAAAGCGCTTAGATATAGGTACAAATAAATTAGGGGGTATTGTTATGGTAGCATGAGAAAGATTAGGTTCCAACATGGGGTTATTAAAAATATTGATTGTTTTTCTTGTTGCAATTCCTGTTTTAAGTCTTATTATCCAATATTTAATTAAAACAAATAGGATAAAGCCAAGCAAAGTATCAAGGCTATTTCATGATGATGATGAAACTTTCATTAAATCTTGGAAAAAAGTAAAAGAAAAAGGAATATTGAGATATACTATTAAAATTATTATTTGTTACACCATTATGATGGGTATAATTGGCATAGTTTTTATATTAAACAAACTTAGCATGTACGGATATGAACAAAATCTCCCTACGGTCGAGTAAAAACCCTTATGCCAAGCAAATATGATAATTTCATCGTCCTTTAATTATCATATTTGCATCACATTCTGGGCATAGAACAATAGGACTACCACTCTTCTTGTCAAATTCCTCAGGTGTATAACATTCAAACGCAACAAATTCTGGTACCTCTTCTTCATACCCACATTTCTTACATTTAAAAAGTATCATCTTATCGGGCCCCTCTGTTTGAAATGGTATCTCCCTTTCATCCATTTTAATTTTAAAAATCCTTTTAATACGTTCCCATATCATAAATATACCCATACTTTCTGTGCCAAATTTGGAATAACTCCATTAGCTGACCGCATTTTGAACATTTCCCTGGATCTTTAGAAAAATTAATAATCATTAATTCTCTATACTTCATTTTTCTTATTTCCTTTTTCCAATTTATTTTTAATGTGTACTGAATTGCTTTAAGCCCACTTTTTATGTATTGCAATAAACCAAAACATTTTCTAATCTTTATACTTATACTTCCAGCATATACTCCATATAATCTAACCATTTTAAAATATTTAGGCGATATATGCATTAGTAACCTGCCTATAAACACTTGTGCCGTAACTGTTTCTTCTACTCTCTCATTAGTTTCATGACTCTTATACCAAAACGTTACATTTTTCCCATCATAGCTAAGTATTCTATATTCTGCTATCGCAGGTCTTGCTAAATATCTACCGATATATCTTGCTGCACCTCTTGCACTTTTCATTCTTGATTTGGCATTTATGTAAAATCCGTTAGGATAATCTTTGAACATTTTTAAGTACTCTGCTTTTTTATCTGGGTTTTTACTAACCATATAATTTATTAATTTGTACTGCCAAACTTTTCTAAAATATTTATAGTCAAAGAATTCCATATCCTTAACTTCATTATCCCTTGTTTTTATTTCTGGAACCAATGCATGCACATGTGGGTTAAACCCTATATTCCTTCCAAAAGTATGCACTACGCCAATCATTCCACTTTGCCAAAGCACTCCACCTTTTTTGCTTCTTTTCTTCTTTTTATATTCTTCTCTATTTTTATAGTTTACACCATTTGCAAACTCATTTATAACCTCATATACCATGTCTTGCAGGTCTTTCAGACTCTCTCTATTCCAAAAAAAATATTTTCTGTACTCAGTCGGTATCGTAAAAACACAATGCCTATGTGGAACATCCAAGATTTTACTTACTTGTTTCTCTACCCATTCGCTTATGTATTTTTTACCACATTTACTACAAAACCTACTTTTACATGTAAATCCTATTTTAAATACTTCCAGACATTTTAAACATATGTACGCAACAAAACCTAATGAAATATCTCCACATCCTATCATTTTCATTACTTCGATATTCATATGTTCTCTCATCTTTTCAGGATACTTTTCTTTATTCAATTTCCAAAACTTTGAATAATTATCTTCAAATATTTGTTTTATGGTAATCTTATTTTTTCTCATGATTTAATCATCTCATATTTATCTGATTTTTTCTATATATCTTTTAGCTAGAATGTTATCCACAGCGGCTTCCGCAAGCTGTTTCCTATATAAGAACAAAGCCAAACAGTGTTTGTTGCTTTGATAATGGGTGCTATCTTTGGTTTAATAAATTCTCTAATTGGATGGGTTATAAATAGTGATAGGTATAGCAAATTAAAAAATTTTAAATGTTAGTTCATAGTATTCTTCTTATATGACAATAGAACAACATACCACAAATCTGTAGTTGCAGAGCTTAAAAAGAGTTATCCTGTTTTTCATTGCATGATGATAAAATGGACAAGGTTTAGGTGCATTTTCAAGATTATAATTGATAGTAAAAGCATTGAAAACACAGATAATAGTATAATTAAATAAATGTTTTATGTCGTCTCAGTAAAAAAAGTGCGAACTGAAGATTATAAATATAAGGTGGTGCAAAACATGAAAGTAAGAAAAACAGTTAAAGAGGATATTGACCTCCTCATAAAGATTCGTATGGAATACCTGTTTGCAGAAAAAGGTGTGTCTTCTTCGGAAGAAGTGCAAGATATTAGAACGAAGTTAGAAGAATATTTTACTCAACACCTTAACAATGGATTTATTGCTATCATTGCCGAAAATGAAAATGAAGTATTAGCAACTGCATTTATGTCAATCGTTGAAAGACCTCCGTTAATAGCGTTTTCATCATATCTTGTCGGTACGGTATACAATGTTTTTACATACCCTCAACATAGAGGAAAAGGCATTGCTACGAAAGTTATGACTGAACTTTTATCAGAAGCAAAGCTATTAGGCGTTGCGGCAGTTGATTTAATGGCGACTGAAAAAGGGAAACCATTATATGAAAATCTTGGATTTCGAGTATCAAATTATACATCAATGAATAAGTTCCTCTAACTCCCGCAAAATAAGCATAATCAGAGGTTATATTAATTCACAATATTCTTAAATTTTGCGTCACAACGATCTTAAAATATAACTAGTCGATGTTATGATGATAACTATGATTTTAATTATACTTTCACTAATAATGGCGTATTTAGGTCTTATTATAGAAAGGCTGTTTGGTAGTTGCAGGTTCATTTTTAAAAGTACCATTGATGGTATACGCATTGAACACACTGATAATTGTACATATATAACCACGGTCACGTACACGTTACTGTGAATAGGCACGAGTACGTTTTTTTGCTTTGAACAACTTTACTGATTTCTACTAATACTAAATATAAAGATGAATGTTGCAGTACCTTAATAAATTAAATGGCAGTGAAGGAGAAAATCTGATATGGACTAGCCTTTGACTTCGACTCCAATTTGAGGTAATAATGATATAATTAAATAAATGTTTTATGTCATCTCAGTATAATATGGCAAATTAGAATATGTAAAAAAGGAGTGTATTTTATGAAAGATTTATTTTTATCTATGCCAAGTAAAGAATATAAAAAGAGTTTTGAAAATTATGTTATAGCATATAAAAATGCAAATGATAATTATTATTTTACTAAATATAAAAAAGGAATGGAAGATTTTAATGAATATGTAGACGATTTATACAAGTATTCTAAAGGAATAGATTTACCTAAAGGATGGGTTATAACCTCAACATTTTGGTTAATTGATAATAATGAAGTTGTTGGAGTAGTAAGAGTTAGGCATCACGATGTAGGTACAGATGGTCATATAGGCTATGATATATCACCAGATTGTAGAAAGAAAGGCTATGGTACTCAAATTCTAAAATTAGCTTTAGTTGAATCAGAAAAAATTGGTATAAAAGAGGTAATGGTTACTTGTAACATAGATAATGCATTTTCGAGAAAAATTATTGAAAAGAATAATGGTAAATTATTAGGGACTATTTTTGATGAAGAGGAAAATGAAAACCTATACAAATATAGCATTAACAAATCTAATGACAAATAATAAAATACTGATTTAAGAGTAACAACATAATTATAATTTCGGAATATTCTTAAAGTGTAAAGTAAAACTAATTTCAATTTACATAGAATGAAGAAAAAATTCTATGTATTACAATAGAAGGTGGTGAGTGTATGCAAAAAGGTCTATACAAATCTTCTACAAATATATTAGCAGATGGAGTTTGTGGTGGTATTGCAGAACGTTTTGAAATTAAGTCAGTATGGGTTAGATTAGCTTTTATCTCCGTAACATTATTATTCGCATTATTAGGAGTCGGGTCAGGGCTCATATGTTATATAGTGTGTGACATAATAATGCCAAAAAAACAACCATAGTGTCACACATTATTAGCGATTATATTAAAGGTGGTAAGATATATAAAAATTTAGGAAGAATAAAGATGGGAAAACACCGCTCAAAGTTTAAACTAATATGCATTAATTATTCGCAATTTTCTTAAGTTGCGTCGCAACTGTATAATATTACGTCGCATCCATCAGAAGTAATTGCGAGGAGGTGCACACTTAATTAAGAGCGGAGGAAATGCTGTGTTTAGTTAATAGTATCTTCACTGGAAAAAGAATTTTGGGAATAGTTTTAAAATTGGAAGGAGCATAGAGAATGATAGTAAATATAAGAGATATTTCAAATATGTTTTGTAATTTTTGGGAAAAGGCGCACATTTTAAACTTTGAAGAGCAGAAATTAATGTGGAAGCAGTTGTACGAGACACCTAATAAAGATATATTTGAACATTTTGATTGTATATTCAAATTAAGCAATAAGAATTATAGTATGGATAATGATTTAAAGGAATGTTTCAAAAGGTATCCTGGACATTATGATAATATAAAAGTCCTAAGTAATGTTATCGAACGATACATAAATAAAATTTGCAAAAAATGTAGTGAAGTATTTATCATAAATGATTTAGAACTTAATTTCATAATAATGGTTGGACAATTTCATGCTAATGCATTCGTTACCCCATTCAATGGTACATCCTCTTTTTATTTTCTAGAGCAGATGCCAGAAGAAAGGTACTTAGATATCCTATTAGCTCACGAAATAACACATCTATTTCAATTTTCTCAGTTATGCAAAGAAGAATATGAACCAACAATAGCTGAGCATATATTTATGGATGGTTTAGCTTGTTTTGTTTCAGGTATAATATGTCCAGGATTCGCTAAAGCTGAATATTTATGCTTTAATTCTGAGAGTGAACAATGGTTACTTGACTGTGGAAAATACTTGCCGAATCTTAAAACAGAGATTATTAGTAAAATTGAAAGTACAGACTATTTTTACTTTATGAAATACTTTACTGGAGATAGTGAATATAACTCTGGAATTCCGAAACGAATAGGATATGCACTTGGTTACGATGTAATAGCATATTTAAATAAATCATATTCACTTGATGAGCTGATATTGTGGAATTCAGATAGAATAAATAAAGAGGTAAAGGATGCAATATTAAATATATTGTAGATATTAAAATGTAGCAATTATATAAGGAAATTTATAATGTTTTTAATAATTCCATTATTGAGTATCAACTGTTTAACTAGTACAAAAACACATCACATCCACTAACAAAACATTCCAGTTTGCCCTGGCTTGGCGAAGCATCCAAATCCAGACGTTACGACGCAATGTCCTTATATTGTGACACAACTGTAAAAAATGACGAATTAAATGTTTTGAGGCTTTGCTATTTTTAATTGCCTGCATTGGATTTTAAAGCGTAACTATAAAGATTTTCATATTTTAAAATCCATTTTTTGACAGTATTGATTTATAATAGCAATAAGTAACCATTAAATCATCACCTGCGCAGCTGTTTATCTTCTTCGAAGCTGCAATATTAACGATTTCAGAAGGAGCTTTCCCCCCTTGTAGACCTCTGGAGCAGATAACAATTCTCAATTGTTATCCCCCCACTGAAGTTTTCTTTTTGTTATAGCATGTAACTCCCACTTATAGAAGTAGGATACTTTCCTTCTGAAATGTCGTTAAAACCTCAATAACCATGCTCTTGTGGTTTTAATGGTTACTTAAATACAGAATTAAATAATCTAACTCATAACCATCAGGTGTTGCAAGCTGTAATAATTTTTTAGAATTAGGGAAATCTTTTGTATCAAAATCTACTATAGTTAATCCCTTTCTCAATGGCTCTCCGGAAACAAGAATTTGATTTTTGTAATGCTTTATAGATGTAATATTAAAATTAAAAACAATAAGCCTTACAACATAAGGATATTTAATTGTAAAAGCATATTCATGGATAGGAGAAGGACCACCAGTGCCACCTGGCAGGGCTAAATTACTTGAAAGATCATACCACCAAGATAGGCCTCCCTGGTAACTATAAACTATGTGTTGCTGATAAGCCATGTGTAATGGAACATAACTCCAGCGAAAAGAAGAACTATGCCAGGTAGGATCATAAGCAGGCCGTTGCCAATTTAAATCTTTGTAGACTGTTACAAAGGGAACCTTTATTCCATTCTTTTGTACTAATGATATAGGCCAAACTTTACTTTTAAATGTACTTATGTTCCTATCAGACAGCAATTCATAATCGTAAATAGTTTTTGGTTTTGAGGGTTCTAATAAATTTAACTTTTCCTCGCATGTAATAGGTGTATATTCATTTTTAGCAGATCCTGTTCTAGTATATTGAAAAAACATAAAAAAGAATAATAGAAATATACAAAAACGCTTTTTTTTAATGATCTCACTTCCCATCAACCTTAGTATGCTTCTAAAGTTGAGGTATAAATCAGTATATATATGGAAATTTATATTTAAAAACTACACAGGAGCCAAAAACAAGAAGCTGTTCGATAATTTTTTATTGTATAATGGGTTAATGAACATTCTTCATAAGTTGCGGTGCAACTGTAGAATATTGCGGTGTTAAGATATTTGATAAGAGGAAGGGGATAACAATGGTTATTTTAATTGGTGGGGTTAGTTGCACAGGAAAAACAGTGATGGCTCAAAATTTACTTGAAAAGTATAAGATTCCATATTTGTCGATAGACCATGTAAAAATGGGGTTGATTCGTGGAAGTAAATATTGTGATTTTTCTGTAACTGATGATGATGTTGAACTTTCATATAAACTGTGGCCAATAGTAAAGGGCATTATAATGACTAATATTGAGAATGGACAACACATCATTATTGAAGGGTGCTATTTACCGCCTACGCATATTAGGGATTTTGAGCCTGAATATTTAGAACAAATAATTCCTCTCTACATAGGCTTTTCAAAGGATTATCTTGAGAAACATTTTGATTCAGGAATTATTGATCATAGAAGTGAGATAGAACAAAAGGACTGTGATGATTATATGAACCGAGATAATTTTATTAGACTCCATTCTCAAATCAAAGAACTCTGTAGAACGAATAATGCGAAGTTTTTTGAAATCAATGATGATTATGTAGGAGAAATGACTAATGTATACAATTGGATTGATGAACAAGTAGAAGCAAAGTGGCAGTTGCATTTTTCAAGAGTACCATTGATGGTAAGCATTGAAACCACTGATAATAGTACGGATATAACACAAGCACGTACACGTTACCGTGAATAGGCACGAGTACGTTATTTGTACTTTGGACAAGTTTACTTACTGTTGCTGTATTTTAATTGGTTATTTTACTCCTGATCAGTGAGTAAGATTGTCCAAAGCTTTCTTAACCCCAGAGTCATACCATATAAAAATAACTTTCTACATTGTCATAGGCAGGCCTTTCAAAAATTAATAATATATGAATGTTCCGAAGCAACATCTTTAATCAGTGCCTAAATTTAATACGTAAATCAACCTTTATTAAAGCCCAAGCAATGATTGATATCAAGCAACAACCAAGCCAGACAAAGGATGAGATACCTATTTTTCTTAGATATCTAGGGGAACCGCCTTCATTAATGATACCTAAAATTATATTTTTGCTACCCTTCTCAGTGGTAATCTGCCTGCTGATAGCTCCAATACCACCACAAGCTCCACCTTGAAAATCACTGGGATATATGTATTCTATATTTTCCAACTTAAAATTATCATTAAGTGGACTAGCCATTGCTACATATACAAGCTTTTTTTTAGATTTATTAAATATTGTACTAATATCTTTATTTATAGAATCTATATTATCTTTTCTATATGAACTCATTATAGTAAAAATTTCATCATTTCTTGCCCCAATTTGTTTCCAATAAATATCGGTGCCAATTATAGAAACACAACCAGATATTATGGCTATTAAGAAAAATGCTCCTGCTATTATTAATGCTTTTTTTGCCTTCTTGTTCACAAACTTAAATATACCAATTAATTCATTTTCAATTTGATTTTCTTCACCAAATCTATTAATTGCAATGGAAATACTTTCTTCTTCAGATTTCCCTTCAGATTTTAACTCTTCTATCAATTGCAATAAATGATTTTTCATCTCATATTTTAATGCTTCAATTTCTTCTTTATTTCCACCTACATGTTTGTAGACTGAATTAACATACTTATTAATCTGTTCCATAAATTATACCCCCCTGTAAAATGTATCAATAATATTTTTAAAAAATATCCATTCAGATTTTTTATTGTTTAAATAATTCGTTCCTTCGGCTGTAATTTTGTAATATCTACGCCTTCCTCCACCACTTTCAGTATCATCCCAATATGGGGAAATTAGCTCGTTATTTTCAAGTCTTTTTAATACAACATACATTGTTCCTTCTTTAATCTCAAATGTTTCTTGACTTATATTTCTTATCCTTTTGGCAATGTCATATCCGTATAAATCTTCATCTACTAAAAGGCTCAATATTATACTTTCGATATATCCTTTTATCATCTCTTTATTTATTTCCAATTTTTCTCACCTCGTAATTACGTAATAGCATAAACTACTATATACTGTAAAGTAGTTTATGCTATATAATTTTACAATAAAAAAACACAGACTCATTAGTAGAATCGGGTGAATTAAAAATTCTTTGTATTCTATACAAAAAATAAATTTAGTTCATGTGATAATTTTCAAATCGTAAATGCTGATTTTGAAACATATGATTTTGGGCACTATCAATTCGATTTTGTTTATTCAGCCACAAAATTCCAGTGGATACCGGAGGAAATCAGCTTTCCAAAAGTTTATGATATATTAAAAAGCAATGGAACATTTGCGATGATGTTAACTCTAACAGATAAAAAAAGTGCTAATGAACCATTATATTTGAAAATACAAGAAATAAATAGCTAATAGCATTCAAATAAGCATGCAAATAATGTCTAAATAAATTGACAATAGCAATAATTGAATCTAAAATGTTGTTTATAGTAACTTATGGAAAGTGAGGTTTTTGTAATGAATTCTATTTCTGCAGCAGAACTTGAACGTCAGATATTTGAACTTGAAGAAATAAGAGTAGTTATCAGAACTAATAAAACTACACAGTATGATACCTATGATTACATACGTAAAGCAGCAAGTAATACCAGCATAACAGATTGGTACCTAACAAGATTAAAGCCTATCATTGGTGAGGATGAGGCTACAATAATTGATGGTAATGGGACTTCTCCCCACGGTAGGACAAACATTGAAACAGTTAGAAATAGTTACATACGATAAGGGGTGCTAAATATGAGTGATATAAACATATTATTAATGCAGCAAGAAGGATTACTCACAAAAATTAGAGAAATAGAAGCAACCTGTGAGGGTATTGATAACGAGGATAATGCAAAAATAATTTCTAAGCTCAATATAAAACATGCAAAGTTTTCAGCTGAAAAAATTAGTTTAAGTGTTAAGCTATCTAATTTAGAGGATGAGTTAAATAGAATCAGTGAAGAAATCAGAGGTTTATCAGGTGCAGGAGTAGATAGAATTCTGCAAGCAATAAAATCACAGCGTTGGTACTTTTTTAAGAATAAACCCAGGGTACTTATGGATAAAGATACAGGTATTCTATGGGCAAACCTAGATTATTTTGATTATGCTACAGTAAATAGATCTCATGAGGAAGCCTTAGAAATCACAAAAACCTTACAAATAGATGGTTATTCAAATTGGGACTTACCTACATATGATGAATTTAAGGATGCGGTATACACTAAAACATTTCCTTTAGGTAATAAAAAAAATTATACAATAAAAGATATGTATGGATTTCATTTAAATAAGGTCCCAGACGACAGTCACTCCATAAATTTAGCTGATTTAACTATGGGAAATTATAATGAGAAAATGGAACCGATTAATAAATCTATAATTACAATTGACTATAAAAACAATATATCCCCTAACAATCTTGTCTATACAGAAATAGAACGCTTACAATTTACACTTAACATTTTTGTAAGTAATGAGCTTTGGCCTCTATTTAATGATGATGAAATAACACATCTTTATAAAAAAATTTACTTTGAAAAACCAGCCCTACTAAGAGATTTAAATGAACTACAAGCGCAAATTGATAGCTTGCAACAGATAATCTTATTGTCTTCTACCTTTGATTATAATTCACTATTACTAAAATATGATATTAAGGCTATTGACAGCTCCATAATAAAATACCATAAGGCAGTAGTCTCTGTAATTGATGATTTTATGGACAAGCTCCATTATTACGAAGAAATAAAGAGTGAAATAATTCGTGACTTTAATGTGATCGGATTAAAGCTATCTAAAAAATATGATGAAAATCCTAATTTAAGTAAAGATGAAAATACACTCATTGAAAAAAGACAAATCTTTTTCAAAAACCATTTTGAACTTGGTATGAACTCTGTAAATGCTAAACTCCTTGCAATTAAAAGGCAAGCTCAGGATATAGAGGATAGACTTGAAGCGATAAATAGTGGAGATAATGGCCTGAAAGAACTTGCTATTTTGGAAAAAGAAGATCGTGCTAGCTTTAATTTTATAGTAGAAAATGCTGCAACTATTATAAAAAATGCTCTCCTTAAAATAGAGTACTTTGAGGAAAATAGAAAGTTTGCCAGCAGTGCGGTAACTCTTTGGTATAGTTGGAGCGAGGATTATAAGGTGTTTAAATCTACACTAAAAGATGACTTTAAAAATACTTGTGAGGATGACAATATAGAAAGTGAAATTTATAATGGTTGGTATGCTGATTGGCAAAAGAAACGCTTTGTTGTAGAAGAAAGATTTTTACCCCTCATTTCGCGTGGGTTAGATGGCAGTTTAATTGATGTTATGGACAATGAGACAACTGTGAGCGAAAAGGTTATTGCACTACTGCAAGAATATAAAGTTGGAATAGACAAGTTTTATCTTGAAGAAAGAAAACATATCTATCAAAAATTTGCTTTCCAAGCTGGCGGAGATTTGCAAGAAAAATTTGAAGCGGAAAGTGAACTTTACAAGCTTGTTTCAAAGTTACAAAAGGATTTACAAGGTATTATATTTTCTCTTGAAAAATCAGAAGATAGACTCTTTTTACTTAAATGGGCAGAAAAACTGTTAGATTTACAAGTAGACGATATACTTGATTTTGTAAAAAATAAAGAGTTATCAAAAATTTCACTTAATGTTTTAACAGAATTTACAGATTTGAAACGTAAAAATTTTGAAGTGTATATTTCGGATAGCAAAGCTTATAGCCAGGAACTTCAAAGGCGTGAAAAAGAGTATAACGCTCTTATCTTTAAGATGAGAAAAGAACTTATGAAATAGGTAAGCTAAAGGTTATAATTTAATAACTGTGAATATTTTGCTAATACATGCACATTGGTCAGATTTAGAAGTAAGCAGGTAGAGCATTATTCAATTGGCTTATAAATGCTGGTAAACTACCACGACATGGAGGGAAAGATATGGGATTATTAGGTACAATAGGTGGCGCAATTAAAAGTATCTTTGGTGGAGGCACTAGTGGAGGGGGTAGAAGTACATCCTCCACTTCCTCTGAACCAGATAAAGTTAAAGTGACTGAAATAGAGGCAGATACAAATTTACGTTTATCAGGTATGGAAAATGAACGTATAGTACTTATGAAAAACGCAAGACTTGAATTACTTGAATTTGAAACACAAAGCAATATTGCATTAGAGCAGGCAAAGGCAAAGGGTTTGAATTTTATGGCTCAAACAATTATTGCTATGCAAGACAGCTTAACTGAAGTAGCGGAAAAAAGATTGCAAATTATAGAAAAAGGTTCATTACAAATAATACGAGAAATAGACTCTTTTTATGATGAACTTGGAGATAAAATTAAGGCAGATGATGATATTTATAATACAGATAAACTACCCCAGCTATTATCTTTGCTTGAAAAATATGAAATAGGAACACCCTCCCATGACCTGTATAGGCGACGAATTGAAGATGATATGATGCTTCAAGCTAAACATTATACTATGCAAATTGATGTGGCATCAAAACGCCAAAGCCAAATTATAGCAGGATTTTTACAAAGCAAAGACCGCATTTTAGAGCAAACTGGGCAAAGCACTACTGAGATACTTAAAAACATTGCAAGCAGTTATGCACCAGTACGATCTTTAAATAGTGGAACCATTGACCAAGCGGTAATAGGTGAAAACAAAGTTAAGATGCTGAAAAGTGGTAATGTTTTATAATCCTAAATTCAACCACGGGCACGTACACGTAACTGTGTACATACACGAGTCCGACTACGGTAACGAACACATATATGGTCATGGGTACGGATTTGATGTTAAATAGTAATGAACAATTTGTAAGGTGTGTGTACATCTCATTCTGATACAAGGTTAAAAGATTTTAAAATTAGAGAAGTAATTTATATTTAATTATGTTAAATATTTGAAAAATTACATTGCTATGTTGTATAATTAAATACAAACACAATAGTATTTCATTATGCATTAGGATATATTATTCCTTTTATTCCTATGAATCTTTAATAGTATTCTTGACTTAATTTGTAAACTCAATGAAATATTTATTTTATTGCATAGGAAAAAATAAAAGATGAATGATTACAGAATTCTACGAATTACAAAGGAGTGATTTAATTGAAAAGGGCAGTAATTTTATTTCCAAAGTTTAATAACATTGATACTATTAACAATATAAGAGGAAAGTACGACCCACTTGCAAATTACATTGGACCTCATATTTCAATCGTTTTCCCATTTGAAAGTGATTTGACAATAAATGAATTAAAAGAGCATTTCAATAAGTCATTGAAAGGCATAAAAAAATTTAACATCATGCTTAATAACATTACAGGTGATTATAGAGATGGATATTTATTTCTTAATGTAAAGAAGGGGAATGATAATATTATTGAATTACATGATAAGTTATATAGTGGATTATTAGAAAAATTTATATTTAGAAAGGTAACATATTGTCCTCATTTAACTGTTGGCAGGGTGGTTGACCAGAAGGAATTTGATGGTGCAGTTGATGAATTAAATTGCCATAATGAAATTTATGAAACAGTAATTGATAAAGTATTTGTAGAAAATATTGGTTCGGATGAAAATTCAATAATTGAGTTTACATTTGATTTAGAATAAATTTTATAATGTTTATAAATTCGATAAAATATAGAATTTATTCTATGATTCTATCTCTTATTTTGCTTCCAAAAGTATTGTCTCTTTAATAATAAGATTTTTACAAATGGGTATATTTATTTTATAGAGTTCTCTTAGCTTGATGTCTATGTAGCGATACCCCTAGAAGATAAGATAAAAAAATAAATGTATTTCAACCACAAATAGTAAAAAAAAGCAAGATTCAGATGCATTTTTCAAGAGTACCATTGATAGTGAAAGCATTGAAAACACTGATAATAGTACATATATATTCACGGTCACGTACACGTTACCGTGAATATGCACGAGTACGTTATTTTTGCTTTGAATAAGTTTGCTGACTGCGACTCCAATTTACGATAATAATGCTATAATTAAATAAATGTTTTATGTCGTCTCAGTATAATATTGTGACAATGAGATTATTATTTATAGAGTACAAAAATTATGGAGGTATACATATGCAAGGCGTTGAGCGATATAAAGTCAGAGTATTAGCACATTGCGAAGAATGGAAAACAGAATTTGAAGATGCGAAAAAACAACTAATTAAAATTTTAGGAAATAATGTTGTTGATGTACAACACATGGGAAGTACCTCAATAAATGGAATTTATGCGAAGCCACTACTTGATATTGCAGTTGTTTTAAAATCTTTTGCAGAAATGAATGTAGAAGGAATGAAAAATGCAGGGTATAGCTATTGTGGTGCTCAAAATGAAGAAAAAGACAGGTATTTGTTTGTTTTAAGAGACGAAGGACAAATTTCATTAAGGCATATACATTGTTATGAACCTAATAATCTTGATTTTTATTATGTAACACATTTTAGAGACTATCTAAATTCACATGAAGAATATGCTAAAGAATATAGCAATTTAAAGAGGAAATTAGCCGAGAAGTATCCTGATGATAGAATTGCTTATACAAATGAAAAAGAAAAATTTGTAAAAATTATATATCAAAAGATAGATGCAGAGAGAGTGCAATAATGACAATGCAATTATGTCGCATTTTTCATAAACTACATCCTAAATAAATGTATAATTTTCCATAAAACATTACATTCATATTTTTGAATGAAGCCTTGATTTATATAGGTTGTTAAGCATTCAGTTAAATTTAACTAAGCAAATATAAAGTTGATTTTAACATATGGGGTAGCATACGCAAAAATGATATTTCCTACGCTAAGAAAAACACAATTCCATAAATTAAAACATTTTAATGGATAAGTTTGTAAATTAGATTGTTTTTATAAATTTCAAGTTTTAAATTCTTATGTAATCATGTAGTCTTTTGACTAAGAGCATAGGTTTATTTTTATATCCAATTTACGGTAATAATAGTACAATTAAATAAATATGAAACCTCATCAAGCAACATCATATTATGATGAAATTTATATTTGAAAATAGCTAATAGGAGATTTTATATGAATAATTTTTTATATGCATGTCCTTGTTGTGGATATAAGACACTATCAGAAAAACCCCCAGGTACTTATGAAATTTGTAGAGTATGTTATTGGGAAGATGATGGACTCCAATATGGTGACCCAGATTGTGAAGGGGGTGCTAATCAAGAATCATTAAGAGTTGCTCAAAAGAATTTTTCAAGTCAATTTGTTGATGAAAATGGTGAGGTTAAAAAATTCCCAAATTCAATAGATGGATATAATTATATAGGTGCAAAAGATGTCAGCAAAATTAGTCGTATGCCAATTTTTGAAATGATTAAAATTTTCATTGCAATAGAATATGATATTGCTAAGATTTTAGACATTTATACTGGAGTTTTGAAAGTAGATAATTCAAATTTCGTTTTTAGTTATGAAGATTTAAATCACTTTCTAACAAATGAAGAATTAAATAATTATTTTGTCTTAGCACAAAGAAATTATTACGAAAATTTTCCAAATGATGAAGGGAAATTTAATGAATTATTAAACTTAAACGATGAAGACGCAAAAATCAGAATGAAAGAAATCAAAACAATATTTGTTAATGAAGTAAGAAATAAATTTAGCAAATAAAATGTTATAGTGAACCAAAATAAAGAACATCTGAGCTTCAGATGTTCTTTCAGTTTTAAAATGTAAAACAATACATTAAATTAATCGGTAATATCTCTCCGTATCAAATACTTTTTACATTCTAATTTACAAAAATCATTAAACATTTTTGTATCTTTGACATTTAGTAGTCCAGAAACTGCAACTCCTAAATATATGACCATAATAATTATAAAAATGATTAGTAACGTTAAACTCACCTCCAAAATACTTGTATGATACAAGTATTTTATGTGCTAGTAAAAAAACAACATAATTATTGCACAATATTTGTATGACATAAATATTGTGCAATGATTATTAACAGCAGTTTAGATTAACTCTTTCAAATAATTTTTGAAAAATGTTTACAGCTATGTTCTTCATACCTCTATAAGTTATTCAAATTAACCCGTAACGTTACATATTTCATAGCGTATAATCATCTATCTCATCGCAACAACCTTTTAAATATTGTTGTGGGAAAAGGGTAGCGGATATGAAGTCCAAGAATTTAATACTCAGGAATGGAGTAAAAAAAACCATAGTGTGCAAATTTAAAAAGTATGACTATCTAGATCATAGCTTACTTGTCCATAGAAGGCTTTTAAGATTAAATAGGTACAAATCTATAATAACATGTAAAAACTACGAGGAGGCCTGCCAGAAGGGTTATAATTCTGGGTACTGCATGGATAATGAGTATTCCAAAAAATTTATAGCTCTAATTGAAGTAAATAAGAGATTTAAACAATAATGCTTTAGTTAATGGCCTAATTACCATAAGCGCAATAAAAAAGCTTCAGGGTATAATAGGAAAATCTATGTACTACCTATTGGGACCGGAAGTATTTATAATATACATATTTTTTTTCTGAAATAGTAAGGTATAATATTATTATATTAGTCTAAATTTATAAGTTATCCACAGATTTCTTAAACCACAACAAAAACCTCCTGTAGTAGTTTAAGAAGGTTTAAAAAAGTTTAAAAGAGTTTAAACAGTTTCTTTTCAATCGGAGGCTTGGTATGACTGGCATTGACTGGCGTGTCCACAACAAAAACCTACTAAACCACAACAAAAACCTACTAAACCACAACAAAAACCTACCT
This sequence comes from Clostridium sp. FP1, assembly GCF_011065975.2. NCBI lineage: Bacteria > Bacillati > Bacillota > Clostridia > Eubacteriales > Clostridiaceae > Clostridium > Clostridium sp. FP1. Next base: position 185,477 of record NZ_JAAMNJ020000003.1, read on the forward strand.
ATTATCAGAAAATTATAACAATATATAATAAGCTTAGGAGGATTAAAGTAATGATAATAAAAGAAATTGTAAAAAGAGAAATTGTAAAGTCTAATAATCTAATTGAAGGTAGCTACAAACTAACAACGTCTGAGAATAGGTTAATAGACCTTGCATTATCAAATCTTGAAGTTGTCATGTTAGATAAAAATTTATCGGCTGAAGATGTAAAGTCACTTATAAAACAAAAGGATTTTGAATTGCTTTATGTGTATGTTTCTGATTACAAAAAAGAATATAATATTAAAAACAATACGATATACGCTGAGCTCGTAGAGACTGCAAATAGGCTATATAACAGGAATATTATATATTTTGAAAACAATGATTTAATTAAGAAAAGATGGGTTATAACCTGTAAGATAGCTGAAGACAGAAACGCAGTTGCGCTCCAGTTTCATCCCGATTTAATTTCAGATTTATTAGTCTTTAAAAGTGATTACACAAGATTCGATTTTGATGTTAAGAAATATATAAGAAGTTATTATGCTTGTAGAATATACGAGTTATTAAAGCAGTATCAAACATTTGGACAAAGAATCTTTGAAGTGGGACAACTCAGATTTTTGCTCGGGATAGAGGATACTGAATATCCTCAGTACTCTAATTTTAAACAAAGAATTTTAAAACCTGCTGTAATTCAGATTAACAAAGTTACAGACTTATATATCGAAATGGATGACAGCCTGTACAAAGTGAAGAACAAAATCTCCCTACGGTCGAGTAAAAACCCTTATGCCAAGCAAATATGATAATTTCATCGTCCTTTAATTATCATATTTGCATCACATTCTGGGCATAGAACAATAGGACTACCACTCTTCTTGTCAAATTCCTCAGGTGTATAACATTCAAACGCAACAAATTCTGGTACCTCTTCTTCATACCCACATTTCTTACATTTAAAAAGTATCATCTTATCGGGCCCCTCTGTTTGAAATGGTATCTCCCTTTCATCCATTTTAATTTTAAAAATCCTTTTAATACGTTCCCATATCATAAATATACCCATACTTTCTGTGCCAAATTTGGAATAACTCCATTAGCTGACCGCATTTTGAACATTTCCCTGGATCTTTAGAAAAATTAATAATCATTAATTCTCTATACTTCATTTTTCTTATTTCCTTTTTCCAATTTATTTTTAATGTGTACTGAATTGCTTTAAGCCCACTTTTTATGTATTGCAATAAACCAAAACATTTTCTAATCTTTATACTTATACTTCCAGCATATACTCCATATAATCTAACCATTTTAAAATATTTAGGCGATATATGCATTAGTAACCTGCCTATAAACACTTGTGCCGTAACTGTTTCTTCTACTCTCTCATTAGTTTCATGACTCTTATACCAAAACGTTACATTTTTCCCATCATAGCTAAGTATTCTATATTCTGCTATCGCAGGTCTTGCTAAATATCTACCGATATATCTTGCTGCACCTCTTGCACTTTTCATTCTTGATTTGGCATTTATGTAAAATCCGTTAGGATAATCTTTGAACATTTTTAAGTACTCTGCTTTTTTATCTGGGTTTTTACTAACCATATAATTTATTAATTTGTACTGCCAAACTTTTCTAAAATATTTATAGTCAAAGAATTCCATATCCTTAACTTCATTATCCCTTGTTTTTATTTCTGGAACCAATGCATGCACATGTGGGTTAAACCCTATATTCCTTCCAAAAGTATGCACTACGCCAATCATTCCACTTTGCCAAAGCACTCCACCTTTTTTGCTTCTTTTCTTCTTTTTATATTCTTCTCTATTTTTATAGTTTACACCATTTGCAAACTCATTTATAACCTCATATACCATGTCTTGCAGGTCTTTCAGACTCTCTCTATTCCAAAAAAAATATTTTCTGTACTCAGTCGGTATCGTAAAAACACAATGCCTATGTGGAACATCCAAGATTTTACTTACTTGTTTCTCTACCCATTCGCTTATGTATTTTTTACCACATTTACTACAAAACCTACTTTTACATGTAAATCCTATTTTAAATACTTCCAGACATTTTAAACATATGTACGCAACAAAACCTAATGAAATATCTCCACATCCTATCATTTTCATTACTTCGATATTCATATGTTCTCTCATCTTTTCAGGATACTTTTCTTTATTCAATTTCCAAAACTTTGAATAATTATCTTCAAATATTTGTTTTATGGTAATCTTATTTTTTCTCATGATTTAATCATCTCATATTTATCTGATTTTTTCTATATATCTTTTAGCTAGAATGTTATCCACAGCGGCTTCCGCAAGCTGTTTCCTATATAAGTATAAAAAAGTTGAGAAGATAAAATTTAAAATGGTAAAACAATCAGTAAACTTCAAAGGTAGGGAACAGATAAGCTTCTTTGATAATCCCGAGGCAGTTCCCGCAAAATACAATGAATACAACGTTGTGAAAGAGTTCAGAGATCTTTTAGGAGTTACAATAAGTCCTAAACAAATTGATAAACTTGTTGAAAAGGCATCTATTTCAATTAAAGAAAATCAGTTGGAGGCATCTATAAGACAGTACATAAAAGAAAAGAAATTAGTAATAGATGAGTATGGTAAGAAAAATGAGATAAAGTCTTATTTAGGTGCTATGATGAGCGCAATAGAAGGAAACTGGACTTTGACATATAAAAAAGCTAAGGGTGGTTTTAATGATTATGAACAAAGAGAATATGATTTTGATGATTTAGAAAAAAAGCTGCTAGGATGGGATATTACCTGTGATGATAATGTTGATAAAGGTTCTCAAAGTACCTCATTTGGCGAGGTAGCCTCAGATAAAGAGTAACACAACAAAATCCTCGCATTTGTAGGACTCAATAATTTATACACAACAAAAACCTACCTATTCAGCCTCGGATTTGTATTTATTTGAATAGATGATGAAGTAAAAGGGTAGTTTTTTGTTATGTATGACTTGTTTTAATTTGAAAAGGTAGGTTTTTGTTGTGTTAAAATCAAAAAAAAAAGTAAGTTATTGTTATATATGATATAAAAGCGAGGAAACTGTTGTGGATAGAAATTTGTTGGATTTGTTATTTTTGAATTTCGTATATCTAATTTCTTCTAATTCATCTATAAAATAAAAAACTACGCACATTTACTTAGGGGCATAGACTATTTCTATGCTTTTTTCGATTTTTCTGTATAATTATTGTTGCAACAAATAAATAATTGAATTGGAGAAAGAATATGATAAAGAAAAAAATAGCAAATATCCCTTTTGGACCGTACATTACAGTTTTAGCAGGAGCGATGATCAATGGGAAACCAAACTATGCCACAATTGGTTCATATGGTGTTGCCAGTGAAAAACCTGTATTGTATATTTAATTGAAAATTTCTCACTATACAACTTCAGGTGTAGTGGAAAGTGTTTTTTTTAGTGTGAACATACCATCCTCGGAAGCTATTGAAAAAACTGATTTATGTGGGTGTGTATCTGGTAATAAAGTAGATAAATCAAATATTTTTGATTTTACAATGTTTATTGGAGAGATCGTTGCAGCATATGCGTAAGCGTCAAAAATTCTCCGTATGTATTTTCAGGAAATTCTTTGATAAACTAAATCCAGTAGTAAGCAGCAAGTGCTTTTCTACTGGATTTTATTTTAATCTTTTTTGCCATGAAGATTCCTATTTTGAAGTTTTACGGTTTCAGGTAATTCCTTGGACCAAGGCATGTATTTTAATAGCGTATTGTTATCCTTGTTTTCTAAATTACACAACACATCCATTAAATACACTAAATACTTTTCTACCACTAACCCATTTGCCTTAGCCGTTTCTACTACGCTATATATTGTTGCACTTGCTCTTGCTCCCTTAGGAGTATTACACATAAGCCAGTTTTTTCTACCAATAACGAAAGGTTTTATTGATCTTTCGGATGCATTATTATCGATTTCTAAGGATCCATCAGTTAAAAAAATTCTGAAGCTCGGTAATAGCTTTCGGCTATATTCTAAGGCTGCGCCCAATGGACTTCTTGGCAATGCACTATTTATTTCTATATCCACATACTTTATAAATTCTTCAATAATTGGTGTTGATTTTTCAAGTCTTGTTTCATAGCGCTTTTCGTAGTAATCATCTTCACCAGCATAGTTCTCTCTTAAATCTTTTTCGATTTTATAAAGTTGCTCGCAAAAATTAAACCCTATAACTGCTCGAGAATTTTTTAGGGCTTCTTTATCTAGCTTTGTAACTATATCAAAGTATTTTCTCCTAATATGAGCCAAACAGTACAGCCTTTTTACATTCTCTACAGAATTATAGCCGGCGTAGCCATCTGTTTGGATTATCCCAGAAAATCCCTTTAAAAATCCTTTAGGGCAGGAGCTTGATCTTGTCTTTTGATAGTCATACAAAATAATTGGATCTTTATATTCACCAGTTTTGTATAACCACATATATTTTTTAGCCTTGGAATCTTCTCCTTTAGAGTCCACAACTACTACAGTGGTTTCATCAGCCTGGATATAATGGCTTTTTAATAGTTCTTCCTTCATCATGTCGTAGACAGGTTCAAACTCTTTTGCAGCACCGATTATCCAATTGGACAATGTTTGCCTAGAAAGATTTGCACCAAGCATATCAAAATACGTTTCCTGTCTATAAAGCGGTAGCGCATATTGATATTTAAGATTTATTACATGGCTTATTAATTCGTTAGATGCCATACTTTTATATAGCAAGCTGTTAGGCGCTTTTGTAGTAATTATATTTGCTTTACCTTCAGCTTCTTCACAGGATTTACAAGCGTAGCTATAGGTTACATGTTCCTCTATATATAGCTCTGCTGGTTTATATTTTAGAATTTCTTTTGATTTTGATCCTATAACAACAAATTGCCCATTGCACTTATCGCAATTAGCCTTATCCTCGTCCAATTTATGCTCGATAATTACTCTTTCCAAATTAGCTAGATTATCTTTCTTTCCTACATAAGAAGAGGCCTTTTTTCTCTTATATGTTATTTCTTCAATGGTTGGCTCCGCCACTTTTGAATCACAAAACTTTTCTGCTTCGTCAAAAAGAGATATTTGGTTGCTATCCATCTGCTCGCTAGACTTACCGAATATTTTTTTATTCTTATTAAGAACTTGATTTTTTAAAAATGAAAGTTCATTTTTAAGCTCTCTAATTTCTTTATCCTTTAATTCTATCTCTTTTTCCATCTTAGAAATTATGTTTTTTGTTTTATAATCTAATTGTTCTTCAATATTTAAGTCATTCATTTCAATTACCTCTTCTAAAGTTTTTATACTTATATTATAGCAGAAAACCCTTGATTTATCAAGGGTCAAGAGGTTTTTTTATGTGGTTTTAATAGTAGTTTTTTTCCTTAATCGGCTTGAATTTTGAGGTTGTTCTTACCTCATAACCTTTTAGTAGCCAACCTAGTTCTTCTATATTTACTTTTAAGGCTTCCGCCTTTGTCATTGGCCATTTAAACCTACTTTTTTCTAATCTATAATAATATAACCAAAATCCATTATCAAAATGTAGTATTTTAAGCTTATTCATTTGTTTATTGCAAAACACAAATAATGCTTTTTCAAAGGGGTCTAATTTTAAGTCTGTTTGTACTACCATTGATAATCCATCTATGCTTCTTCTTAAATCTGTTACGCCGCAAGCTAAATATACAGTGTTAACCTTATCAATATTTAGCATGATTTACTTAGTTCCTTAAGTATATTTGATAATAGTTCTAGTTCATTTGCAGGTATAAATATATTAATTTTACCGATCTCGATTCTTATATCACTACATCCTTTTACACTTTTGTTTACTGCTTTGGGGTTGGATTTTTCATTATTAATTGCTATAGCATGAAATGTTGGCTTATTTGATTGTTTAAATTTATTTTTATAATAGTAGAACTGACTCTTGCTAATATTATTTTCTTTACAAAAGCTGGTTACAGTCCCTTCATAAGAAGAAAACTTTTCTAAAAATCCTCTCCAGGTTATATCATTATTTTTTTTTGCCATTACAGATAACCTCCTATTCTTACTATCTGTAATTTTAGCAAAGGTAACTTTAACTATCTAGGCGTCAATTCTTTTACGCTTACGAAATCTGTAGTGCAAATGGATTGCTTATTTAGAGATATTAAAGATTTATCGTTTTTAGGAGAAATAATTAAGGAAAGATTTGAAGGAAAATATCCAGCAAGAAAGGCATATGAAACAAAGTTTATTAGAGCTGGAATTGACTTTCAGGTTGATGCAATAGCTTTCAGAGAGAATTAAATAAATTCCAATTTCTAGGATTAAATTGACATAATTTTAGACACAGTTATTTCGCATTTTTCTAAAAGTTTGTCATAAGCAATTGTAAAAATTACTAAAGAATTTAGATGAATTGGGCAGGTTGTGCCTATATCCATTATGGTAATAATGGGCAGTCGAAAAAATGAATACTTAATTGATGAGTGTAGTGAAAATGAATAACTTGAATATGGCGAACTAGTAATTAACAGCGAAGTAAAAATTATATATTGTAACAATAAAAAACTTAAGATAAGAAGAAAATAACAATGAAATTAAATTTGATGATTCTAAAAGAACTTTTTCATATAGGGGGAGTTCAAACTAAGTTGATTCTGACAAAACTTTTAGATGCCTGATATAGTATTATAATAATGGAAGGAGGGATTAACATGGATTCTCTGAGTATTATACTTGAAGCAACCCAATTTATACACAGCAAATATGACGAAAATATCTTAGTTGCTGACATATCTGAATATGTATATCTTTCACCATCTTATTTTTCGAAGGTGTTCAGGATACTGACAGGTTACACAGTGAAAGAATACGTTAATCGATATCGTTTATACCAAGCAGCAACGGCGCTTAAGGAAACTGACAATAGAATCATCGCTATCACCTTTGAAGCAGGATTTTCGTCACAGCAGTCATTTACTAAGAAATTCGTACAGCAATATAAAATTTCACCGGCGCGTTTCAGGAGGATAAATCCACTTATTGATCCTTTTCCTCCCAAAAATTTATTTATGGAAAGAGGTATAGCAATGGATTTAAAACAAAGTTTTGACAGTGTCCAATTTGTCACAAAAGAAAGCTTCTTGGTAGTAGGAATTGAGACTGACATTAATTACAATATAGGTACTGACAACATAGGAGGTTTGTATGACCGATGGAACAGCGAAAAATTGGTGGAACTAATTCCTAATCAAGTAAACTCCCCCGTAGAATATGGTATGACTCATGAGTCAGGAGAAGATGATACGGCCAAGTATATGATTGGCGTGGAAGTTTCCACACTTGACAGCTTGCCGACCGGTCTGATTGCTCGTAGATTCGACACCTGCGAATACGCAGTGTTTGATACCACTCTCGGCATGGAAACTAGCGGAGAATTCTGGAAATATTTTTACAAGACATGGTTACGCGAGCAAGGTCTGGAACAACCCCAAGCGGTTTATACCAAGAACAAAAATGTTTTCACAAAACTTCCTAGTTTTGAGGTATACGATGCTAATTTCAAAGACGAAACATCCAGGATTCAGATTTACGCACCTATTCTAAGAAAATAAGTATTTTTAACATTTAGAAAAGGAAGCAATCCCATAAGAGCCTTCAAGTGTCGAAGGTTCTTTTTTGTGTGTACTGAAATGTCGTTAAATGGTAAATTTATTGTATAATTATTAAAGAAGTTGTTTCGCAGTCTGTATAGGTTTGGATTCAGATGTTGAGCCGATAAAAACTATCACCATAAGTATATACTTAAATGATGATAGCCACTAAAACTGCTCAATTTCTGAAACAAGCAAAAGAACGATGCCGCGTTTCCACTACTATGGAGATTCAATCTTTCCCCTCTTTCTGAAATTTGCTTTAACACTAAGATTAATCACTTTAATTTCCATAAATGTATCTTAAACTCTTCTAAATTTTGATTATTTTCTAAAAATAGACGTACTTTCCCCCTCCCCAAAATAAACACTCTACGAGACGCTATTCCATTTTTTTTCACAAGGTGGAGAAAAATTTTGGCGATTCAACTTCTCTTTTATAATCATTTTACCTTTACCACAGCAAGAACATGTATTTATATCTATTCCTGTCATCTTTAAAAGAAGCTCCGCTGCACTTAACTTAACATCTGAATTTTCACCTTTACTTTGTACTGCACCTGTAAGTTCTTTGCACTTTTGAAGTTTAGTTGACCTATTTCTATTGCTTAATATCCCATAGTGTCTAATTTTTACAAATTTTCTTGGTAGAACATGCATGAGAAATCTTCTAATAAATTCATCTACCGCAAGAGTCATAAATTTTTCTTTATTATGGTCTTTATAATCTCTCCACTTAAATGTTACATATCCATTTTCTAAATTTACAATTCGATGATTAGATATCGCTACTCTATGAGTGTATCTGCCAAGGTATTCAAGTACGTACTCCGCACTCCCGAAAGGGGGTTTGCAGTATACAACCCATTCTTTTTTATATAACTTACCTACAAAGCTTTGGAATATGTGTTTTTCTGTTAATTCCTCAATTCCAGTAGTATATTTAAGAGCATTACTATAATAAGCTTTTTTAAGATAAAATAAGAATTTTCCTCTAAATATTCTTGATAAAACTTTCACTGGAATAAAAAAATTCTTTTTAGAATTTATCCATTTTGTACCATCAAAAGTTAAACCACCACTTGGAACTATACAATGCATGTGAGGGTGATTCATTAAGTTTTGACCCCACGTATGTAAAATTGACATAAATCCAATTTCGGCTCCTAAATATTTTTTATCTCTTGAAAGTTCAAATAATGTTTCTGAAACAGCATTAAAGAGGATAGAATACATTTCCTTTTGGTTTGTAAGAGTTATATAGTTAAGTTCTTGAGGTATAGTGAAAACTACATGAAAATACCCTACGGGTAATAAATCCTCTTTTCTTTTTTCAAGCCATCTTTCCTTTGCTAAAGTTTGGCATTTAGGACAATGTCTGTTTCGGCAGGAATTATAAGAAACTCTAATATGCCCACATTCATCACATTCATCTATATGACCACCAAGCTCTTCTGTTCTACAAGCTTCAATATCAATCATAGTTTTCAAAATGTGCAGCGGAAGCTGATGATTTCTCCTATATTCATCGCCATACTGATTAAATATATCTTGAATCTCAATCATCTTTTTCTCCTAAGAGCACATCCAATGGACTCTTTATATTAAGTAAATCCATTCTTCTAAGATGTAAATAAATAGTGGTAGTAGTTATTCTGGTATGTCCTAAAAGTCTTTGAATGTAGCAGATATCTGTACCAGCATCCAATAAGTGAGTTGCAAAGCTATGACGAAGCGTATGGACAGTTGCATGCTTAGTGATTTTAGTTTTTTTTATAGATTTCTCGAGCATTTTCTGAACACTACGTGGACTTATAGAATCTGTACGACCCTTTCCAGAAAATAAATATTCCGTAGGATGATATTTTATCCAATACTCTCTAAGGATTTCTAAATTTGCTTTTGACAACAATGAATATCTATCTTTTTTACCCTTGCCCTCTCTAATTAATATTTGCATGTTTTTACTATCAATATCCGTTATTTTTAAATTGCAAACTTCACTAACCCTTAAGCCTGCGGAGTAAACCGTCATGAGAATTGCCTTATGCTTAAGGTTTTCAGTAACATCAAAGATAGACTTAACCTCATCTGGGGATAATACAGCAGGTAATTTTGATGGTTCTTTCATCCTTGCGATTTTGTCCGAATTCCAGTATCTATTCAGAGTTTTAGTATAAAAAAATTTAAGGCTTGAATTAATATAATTAACTGTTCCTTCACTTAATTTCTTTATAATGATACAATAATGTAGATATTCACAAATTTCTTTTTCACCTAAATACTTTGGTGATTTGTTGTAAAATTTAGCAAAGTTACTAACGTGATTGATATAGCTTTTTATAGTCATTGGACTATAACCACTTAGTTCCATATCCATTTTCATTTTTTCTCTTAATTCTGACATAAATAATAACACTTCCTTATTTTTTATTTCGACAATAAAAGTTTATAGGAAGTGTGTATTATAATAAAGAAGTATCTTAGTAAATAGGATACTTCTTTATATTTTATTTATGTAAAAATTAAATTAAGCGCATTAGTACTCGTCTGCCACCGTTTTTAGCGGTTTAGTTCTATTCATATATTGTGACACAACTGTAAAAAATGACGAATTAAATGTTTTGAGGCTTTGCTATTTTTAATTGTCTGCATTGGATTTTAAAGCGTAACTATAAAGATTTTCATATTTTAAAATCCATTTTTTTTGACAGTATTGATTTATAATAGCAATAAGTAACCATTAAATCATCACCTGCGCAGCTGTTTATCTTCTTCGAATCTGCAATATTAACGATTTCAGACGGAGATTTACCCCCTTGTAGACCTCTGGAGCAGATAACAATTCTCAATTGTTATCCCCCCACTGAAGTTTTCTTTTTATTGTAGCATGTAACTCCCACTTATAGAAGTAGGATACTTTCCTTCTGAAATGTCGTTAAAACATCAATAACCATGCTCTTGTGGTTTTAATGGTTACTTAAATACAGAATTAAATAATCTAACTCATAACCATCAGGTGTTGCAAGCTGTAATAATTTTTTAGAATTAGGGAAATCTTTTGTATCAAAATCTACTATAGTTAATCCCTTTCTCAATGGCTCTCCGGAAACAAGAATTTGATTTTTGTAATGCTTTATAGATGTAATATTAAAATTAAAAACAATAAGCCTTACAACATAAGGATATTTAATTGTAAAAGCATATTCATGGATAGGAGAAGGACCACCAGTGCCACCTGGCAGGGCTAAATTACTTGAAAGATCATACCACCAAGATAGGCCTCCCTGGTAACTATAAACTATGTGTTGCTGATAAGCCATGTGTAATGGAACATAACTCCAGCGAAAAGAAGAACTATGCCAGGTAGGATCATAAGCAGGCCGTTGCCAATTTAAATCTTTGTAGACTGTTACAAAGGGAACCTTTATTCCATTCTTTTGTACTAATGATATAGGCCAAACTTTACTTTTAAATGTACTTATGTTCCTATCAGACAGCAATTCATAATCGTAAATAGTTTTTGGTTTTGAGGGTTCTAATAAATTTAACTTTTCCTCGCATGTCATAGGTGTATATTCATTTTTAGCATATCCTCTTCTAGTATATTGAAAAAACATAAAAAAGAATAATAGAAATATACAAAAACGCCTTTTTTTGATGATATCACTTCCCCTCAACATTAGTATGCTTATAAAGTTGAGGTATAAATCAGTATATATATGGAAATTTATATTTAAAAACTACACAGGAGCCAAAAACAAGAAGTTGTTCGATAATTTTTTATTGTATAATGGGGTTGATTCGTGGAAGTAAATATTGTGATTTTTCTGTAACTGATGATGATGTTGAACTTTCATATAAACTGTGGCCAATAGTAAAGGGCATTATAATGACTAATATTGAGAATGGACAACACATCATTATTGAAGAGTGCTATTTACCGCCTGCGCATATTAGGGATTTTGAGCCTGAATATTTAGAACAAAAGGACTGTTATGATTATATGAACCGAGATAATTTTATTAAACTCCATTCTCAAATCAAAGAACTCTGTAGAACGAATAATGCGAAGTTTTTTGAAATCAATAATGATTATGTAGGAGAAATGACTAATGTACACAATTGGATTGATTAACAAGTAGAAGCAAAGTGGCAGTTGCATTTTTCAACAGTACCATTGATGGTAAGCATTGAAACCACTGATAATAGTACGGATATAAACACAAGCACGTACACGTTACCGTGAATAGGCACGAGTACGTTATTTGTACTTTGGACAAGTTTACTTACTGTTGCGGTATTTTAATAGGTTATTTTACTCCTTATCAGTGCCTAAATTTAATACGTAAATCAACCTTTATTAAAGCCCAAGCAATGATTGATATCAAGCAACAACCAAGCCAGACAAAGGATGAGATACCTATTTTTCTTAGATATCTAGGGGAACCGCCTTCATTAATGATACCTAAAATTATATTTTTGCTACCCTTCTCAGTGGTAATCTGCCTGCTGATAGCTCCAATACCACCACAAGCTCCACCTTGAAAATCACTCGGATACATATATTCTATATTTTCCAACTTAAAATTATCATTAAGTGGACTAGCCATTGCTACATATACAAGCTTTTTTTTAGATTTATTAAATACTGTACTAATATCTTTATTTATAGAATCTATATTATCTTTACTATATGAACTCATTATAGTAAAAATTTCATCATTTCTTGCCTCAATTTGTTTCCAATAAATGTCGGTGCCGATTATAGAAACACAACCAGATATTATGGTTATTAAGAGAAAGGCTCCTGCTATTATTAATGCTTTTTTTGCCTTCTTGTTCACAAACTTAAATATACCAATTAATTCATTTTCAATTTGATTTTCTTCACCAAATCTATTAATTGCAATGGAAATACTTTCTTCTTCAGATTTCCCTTCAGATTTTAACTCTTCTATCAATTGCAATAAATGATTTTTCATCTCATATTTTAATGCTTCAATTTCTTCTTTATTTCCACCTACATGTTTGTAGACTGAATTAACATACTTATTAATCTGTTCCATAAATTATACCCCCCTGTAAAATGTATCAATAATATTTTTAAAAAATATCCATTCAGATTTTTTATTGTTTAAATAATTCGTTCCTTCGGCTGTAATTTTGTAATATCTACGCCTTCCTCCACCACTTTCAGTATCATCCCAATATGGGGAAATTAGCTCGTTATTTTCAAGTCTTTTTAATACAACATACATTGTTCCTTCTTTAATCTCAAATGTTTCTTGACTTATATTTCTTATCCTTTTGGCAATGTCATATCCGTATAAATCTTCATCTACTAAAAGGCTCAATATTATACTTTCGATATATCCTTTTATCATCTCTTTATTTATTTCCAATTTTTCTCACCTCATAATTACATAATAGCATAAACTACTATATAGTGTAAAGTAGTTTATGCTATATAATTTCACAATAAAAAAACACAGACTCATTACTAGAATGGCGTGAATTAAAAATTGTTTGTATACCATACAAATAAATAGTAATTTGACAAATGGAGACCCCATTATTGTGATGAACTTTTCGCCGATGTTATAGAATACTCAAAGCCGATTCTGGCAAAATAGCTCTTGAATTGCTCCCGGAACAGGTCAGGCTACCCAACCGATATTGAAAACAGGCTGTTCGTATTTGGCGATTGAACTTGGCGAAAATCTTGCAGAGTATACAAAAAATAAATTTAGTTCATATGATAATTTTCAAATTGTAGATGCTGATTTTGTTTATTCAGCCGCGACAATCCAGAAAACATATCTATCAAAAATTTGCTTTCCAAGCTGGCGGAGATTTACAAGAAAAATTTGAAGCAGAAAGTGAACTTTACAAGCTTGTTTCAAAGCTACAAAAGGATTTACAAGGTATTATATTTTCTCTTGAAAAATCAGAAGATAGACTTTTTTTACTTAAATGGGCAGAAAAACTGTTAGATTTACAAGTAGACGATATACTTGATTTTGTAAAAAATAAAGAGTTATCAAAAATTTCACTTAATGTTTTAACGACATTTCAGAAGGAAGTCTCCTACTTCTATAAGTTGGAGTCCTGTACTATAACAAAAAGAAAACTTCAGTGAGGGGATAACAATTGAGAATTGTTATCTGCTCCAGAGGTCTACAAGGGGGTAAATCTCCTTCTGAAGTCGTTAATATTGCAGCTTCGCAGAAGATGATTTAACAGAATTTACAGATTTGAAACGTAAGAATTTTGAAGTGTGTATTTCGGATAGCAAAGCTTATAGCGAGGAACTTCAAGGGCGTGAAAAAGAGTATAACGCTCTTATCTTTAAGATGAGAAAAGAACTTATGAAATAGGCGAGATAAAGGTTATAATTTAATAACTGTGAATATTTTGCTAATACATGCACATTGGGCAGATTTAGAAGTAAGCAGGTGGAGCATTATTCAATGGGATCATAAATGCTGGTAAACTACCACGACATGGAGGGAAATATATGGGATTATTAGGTACAATAGGTGGCACAATTAAAAGTATCTTTGGTGGAGGCACTAGTGGAGGAGGTAGAAGTACATCCTCCACTTCCTCTGAACCAGATAAAGTTAAAGTGGCTGAAATAGAGGCAGATACAAATTTAAGTTTAGCAGGTATGGAAAGTGAACGTATAGTACTTATGAAAAACGCAAGACTTGAATTACTTGAATTTGAAACACAAAGCAATATTGCATTAGAGCAGGCAAAGGGTTTGAATTTTATGGCTCAAACAATTATTGCTATGCAAGACAGATTAACTGAAGTAGCGGAAAAAAGATTGCAAATTATAGAAAAAGGTTCATTACAAATAATACGAGAAATAGACTCTTTTTATGATGAACTTGGAGATAAAATTAAGGCAGATGATGATATTTATAATACAGATAAACTACCCCAGCTATTATCTTT